>MNGW01000046.1:1096-19464 GCA_001918935.1 Acidobacteriales bacterium 13_1_40CM_3_55_5
CGCCAAAAGTTACCGGGCCGGCATTCATGAGCGGCAGGCCTTCTTTATTCTTTTCCAACAAATCTTCGCGGTACTTGGCCATCACTGCGCGAAACTGCAATGGATATTCGGACTGCAGAAGCATGAGTGAGCTGTAGTTGGCCAGAGCCTCCATGATCCACTGATCACGATATCCGCTCCACAGGACCGCGTCGCCCCACCATTGATGAGCCGTTTCGTGGGCGACCACTTGTTCACTCAGAGTCTTGAGGACTGGGCTCATGTGTTGTTGCGATTTCTCGGCGGGAGTGAGGAATGCGTAACTGGACAGAAAAATAAGCCCGGGCCAGCCCTGGCTGACTACGCCAGGCATTTGCGTAACAGCGAGACTGCTGTAGGGATAAGGTCCAAAGAGGCTGCCGAAGAATTGCAGAGCGCGAGCCGACGCATCTGCCACGGCTTGCGCATTCCGCGACGGAGATGGCGGCGGAGCAAGCACCTGCACAGGCACGGTGTGCAATCCTGGCCTTGGGAGAGGAGCGGGATCAATTTCAACCTCGTTCTTGGGGAACGCACGTTCCATGGCGGAAGCTGCATAGGTTTCCACAGTGACGCTGCCGGACTGGGCGACTACACGCGCATATTTTCCCAGATTGAATCCGGCAACTGGGATGGGGCGATCCGAAATCCAGCGCGAAACTTGCTCTCCTGGCGACAAGTTTGCTGAAGAGCCGTCGCGACTAGCAGAGGCGGCTGGGGGCGAATCCACTCGCTTGCCTGTCGCTACGAGTGTCCAGTTCTCGGGATAACGAAATTCCAGGTCGAATTTGGACATGGCGAGTCCGCGATTGGGATACCAGATGCCGCGTGCACCCACGTAAAGAAGGCCGCCGCCCGCCTCCGAGAGTACCTCGCCGCCGTAGACGAAGTGCAGTTCGATTCGTTGTCCCGTCCGCAGGGGCTGAGGGAAGACCAGAGCGACGAGATCATTTCCGCGCCGTGCCAGTTGTGTGCCCTCAAGCGCCTGGTTCTGAATGAACTCGAGTGGGTGGCCATCCGCTTCGACTTGTTTGATTTGAAGAAATCTCGAGAGTTCGAACAACAGTGCACGTTGTCCCCCCTGCCGCACTTCCATCTGCAGTGACGCTTGTACGTCGAGCCTGGTCGGCGGCTTTACCTCGGTTTTGATCTGGTAGCTGGAACAACTGATCGCATCCGGACCCCCGACTTCTCCAGTGACGGTGTTTACAACTTGGGGACGCTGTGCCGCGCGGTTCAGGGCAAATGCAGTCCATACATCGAAATAGCCTGTGCCCTCAACCGTTCTTAATTGGCCGGCCCAGATCTGCTCGGTTGCCGCCAAGTCGTAGTAAAGATCGAAGGTCCCAAGCCTCCGCCCTTGGAGGCGCGCATGCAGAAAACGATCTTCGTTGCTGATGGAGTTATTCCCTGCGACGGAGGGTTGCCCGGCTACAGGCAGGAATTGACTGAAGCTCAACAGCAATCGAAGAGCGTCGGCCTGGGCGAGATTATGCGCAGTCTCATTCCACTGCGATATGAATTCCGAACCGTCGTCGGCGGCCCTGAGCGAGGGTTGCAATTCCGCAAAAGTCTCATCATTGAAGCGGAAGTATGCGGTGACGAACCTTTCTTCGAGAATAGCCGCACCGGTAAACATTGCCATCGAAGCCCGTTCCACCTTGTCGGGCGGAACTAGCAGCACTTCTCCATCTCCTACGAAGAACGCTCCGGTAATGTGTCCCGCTACGTCCTCAGTGAAGGCGATGGTGCCATCGTCGAGCGTGATGTGGAACGCAGCCCGATCGAAAGAAGTTTCCCGGATGCGGTAGGCCCGTGACTTGTCCAGCCCGACGCTTCTCAGCTGAAGGTACAGAGCCTCGGCAGAAATGCTCTGCGCGACGGGCTTCGTTGCCGGTTGGCTGGGCTCGGTGCTCGGAGCATTTTGCGCCTGGCTCAGCGTCATCGCACATATAACCAAGGCTACGCACGCGGCCGTGCGCGAGGATCTCCGAGCTTTTCTGATTACCATTGTCACCTACGCGGAAGTTGTTCCTATTGCTAGAATGCGCCCTAGTGCGGGCACCTGTCATCATTATCTTATTGCCGATGCTGGCCGCGGTGTATGCGCCGGCGGACGTCATCCACCTGAAGAATGGTCGCACAATCTGGGCCGACCAGGCCCGGGAGAGCGGCACCCGGGTCGAGTATGACATCGGCGACAACTCCTACGCGATTCCAAAATCTGCGGTAGAACGAATTGAAAGCGGCGGCGTCCGCGTCAGCGATTCATCGTCCTCCAGCAACAGCGGTTCTGGCGACATGCCTGCGTTTGCACCCACCGACAGTCTAAAAAATGAAGCAGTCGTCACCAACAGAATTATCCACGATGACAAGGTGGATGTGGATGCACTGGCCGAACTGCAAAAGCAGAGCGACCTGGGTGTCACCGCAGCCGGATATTTCGCCGCCGGCAAATATGAATTCGATAGAGGAAATTTTAGCAAGGCGCGGCCTTATCTCGAGACCTCGTTGCGCGCGGACCCTGCGAACCCCACAATTCTCAACTATTACGCCGCTTTGCTGGTGCGCACTGGAAGCGCCCGGGAGGCACTACCCTATGCGGAGCGCGCGGTCCGCGCCGCACCTGATTCCCCCGATGCGCTGGACATTCTGGGCTATGCGCAGTTTGCGGCCGATCGTAATCGCGACGCCATCCGCACATGGAAGCGATCTTTGGAGATCCGCCCGGATGCCATGGTCCAACAATATTTGGACAAGGCAGAGCGGGAAACCAAGGCGGAAGCTGATTTCTCAGAGCGTGAAACCAGCCACTTCACCTTGCGCTATGAAGGCAAGCAGACATCGGAGTCCTTGCGCCGTGAATTGATCGCGACCCTGGAAGCGGCATATGACGATCTGTCACGCGATCTGGGCGGCACTATTCGCAACAGCATTCCCGTGGTTCTGTATACCGAACAAGCGTTTTTTGATGTTACGCAGGCGCCCGCCTGGAGCGCTGCCGTCAATGACGGCAAATTGCGAATCCCGGTCGAGGGCGTGAGTTCGGTGACGCCGGAACTGGCGCGGGTACTGAAACACGAGCTGGCGCACTCCTTTATTAATCAGATTTCCGGAGGCCGCTGTCCGCAGTGGCTGCATGAAGGCATTGCGCAGGCCATGGAGCCAAAATCGGTCGCTTCCCGCGGACGCCGCCTTGCCGCACTGTACCATGCACACCAGGAAATCCCATTCAACGGACTCGAAGGCAGCTTCATGCGCTTTTCGCCAGCAGAAGCATTGCTGGCTTACGATGAATCGCTTGCTACGGTGGAATTCATTAGTGATACGTATGGGATGAGTGATTTCCACCGCATCCTGGAGAGAATTGGTCAGGGCAGCTCGACTGAAGCCGCGCTGCGCACCACCATCCACTCCGATTACGGACAGCTGGAAGGCGAAGTCGCGAAATATCTCAGCACCAAATACGGCGAATAAAACTACTGGATGTGCACCAAGCCGCTCGGTTCAGAAGCGGCTTCAGTCGCGGGAAATTGCGGGGCGCGCCACGAATCGAAAATCGATACCTGGTGTACGCAAGACACCGTGCAGTGCGGCGCGCATGATTTCTCGGTGATGTATTCCCGGCGAATGTCGGTGACGGTGTAGTTCTCCAGCGGGATCCCAGGATACCCACGCTGCTGGGAACAGTAGTGAACTAGTCCATCCTCACAAATATACAGATAACGTGCGCCGGCGCGGCAACGCCACTGATTCGGCCTGCCTTGGGCAATGTTGTCCTGGAAAGAATTCACGCGGGTGAAGCTGCGCTTTTCCATGGCTTTCATCTCGTGATACACGCGGCGCTCTTCTTCACCCAGGGGTTGCAGCTGTCCGCCGCCGTCATGGATGATGCCGACGGTTGAGCTGAATCCGAGCTCCAGAGCCCGTTTGCCGATAGTCAAAGCATCTTGCGGACTGCGCACACCCCCACCAACCACGGAATTGATATTGACGTGAAAATCCGCGTATTCGGCGAGGAGTTGCAGTTTCTTATCCAGAACCTTGAGGCTCTTCTTGGAAACTTCGTCCGGCGTGACGTTGTCGATCGAGATTTGCAGCCATTCCAGTCCAGCGCGATTCAACTTCTCGATACGTTCTGCGGTTAGAAGATAACCATTTGTGATCAGTCCGGCGATGATGCCGTTTTTACGGATGCGGCGGATGATCTCGTCCAGCTCGGGATGGAGTAAAGGTTCACCGGCGCTGATAGTAACGACCGAGGTTCCGAGCTCACCGAGCTTGTCCACTCGCTGGAACATGCTCTCGGTGGGGACCGGCTTGGAAAAATCGTCGTACTCGTTGCAGTACTCGCAAGCTAGATTGCACCGTCGAATTGGAATGATGTGCGCCAGCAAAGGATGCTCGGTGGAAATCAGGGCGCGAACCACTTCGCGCACGCCACGGATATTGCGAGAGAGCCCTTTCATACGGCGACGCAGGATGGTATGGCGGGAAGGCATGGTTTGTATTTGTTTATTAAATCACAGCCTGGGGAGATCGGGTCATGATGAACATTGGCCGGTGCAATCCCAAGGCTGAATGGTGAAAGTGACGCCTGCTTTATGGCTAGCTGTTCGCGACTGCCTTTCGTAACGCCGCGCGAGCCAGTAGTCGCGTTGAATCAAGAGTGGGCAGCGGAGAAGAATCGGCTGTAACCAGCAACGGAATCTCGGTACAGCCCAGCACCACCGCATCGCAGCCTTCGTCGCCCAACGCTCTGATCACTTCGGTAAAGTAGGCTAGAGAACGCGGCAGGAACTGACCATTCACCAGCTCGTCAAAAATAATCTGGTTGATCTTTTCCCGTTCTTTCGTCCCAGGAACCCTGTGCTCGATCCCCGCCGTGGTCAACTTTTCTGGATATACCGGGCCTTCCATGAGATAGCGGGTGCCCAGAACGCCTAACCGCTTATAGTGACTCCGCTTAGCCTCATTGCCCACTTCCTCCGCAATGTGCAGCCAAGGCCTTGGGGAGCGATGGGCCACTAATTCGAAAGCCTGGTGGATGGTGTTGTCAGGGCAGATTAGAAAATCGGCGCCAGCTTTCGCCAGCTTCTCGGCTGATGAGATCATCAACTCCGCCACTCCGGCCCAATTATTGGCGTAAATGCAATTCATATATTTGGCCAGGGAATGGGTGTGCATGGAAACTTCAGGATGATCGTGCCGGCCCAGGAGTTCTGCTCCTTCCAGGCAAATGGTGCGATAACAGAGCGCCGCGCCCTCTGCGCTGCAAGCTACGATGCCGATATGTTGGGGCATAGTTTTTTTAAGTACGGGGTGCCGCCGCGTCAAACAAATTCAGAAATTCCAGCTTCTTTTCAGCTGGTAGAAAAGATGCCTCAAAGGAATTTCGCGCCAGTTCGCGCAAGTGTTCATCGGTGAAGTCAAACGTGTTTTGGGCCACCTGATATTCCCGCGCCAGCGATGTTCCGAACATTGCCGGATCGTCGGTATTGAGCGTAATCATTATGCCGTGATCAAAATAGTTACGCACTGGATGC
Organism: Acidobacteriales bacterium 13_1_40CM_3_55_5; assembly: GCA_001918935.1. Lineage (GTDB taxonomy): Bacteria > Acidobacteriota > Terriglobia > Terriglobales > Acidobacteriaceae > 40CM-3-55-5. The sequence goes on from MNGW01000046.1 coordinate 6,661, forward strand.
TCAGCCGGGGTAGGGCAACAACCAGTGCGAAGGTTGCTGGTGAGGCAAATCTCCAGCGGAATCTGCCGGGTCGCTCAGCCTGAAGATTCAACGCGCCCCAGACGGATTCGGGTCCGGCACTCTCGCCTGCATGAGCAGTCAGATGCAAACAGTTCTTTGCACAATAAGCATACACATCACGAAAAAGTTCTGGGCCTGCCTTCTGCTCGTCGCCCCCAATTCCGAAACCGGCGACGCCACGACCCTGATAGCGGACCGCGAGTTCAGCTACGCGTTGTGCTTCTACGGGTCCGAATTGACGTATGGCGTCGAAAATCCAGAGCAACGACGTGCCGAAGTCCTGTTGGCCCCGCTTGCGGCCGCGCTCCAAACTTTCGAAAATCGAATCGAAGTCCTGCTTGCGCCACAGACACACGCCAACGGAAACGTAAACCTCGGCATGCAGCACGTTCTCTGCTTTCAGCTTCTCCATGAGGCGATAGGTGATTAACTCATAGTCTTCGGGAGTCCGCAGATCTTCGGTGACCGACTTAAAGGCCATCAGGAATTCATGGAAATTCTCGTACTGGTAGAGCTTTTCGATTTCCGAAAGCGTGCCAGTGCTGCCATGCCGCTTTCTCAGCTCAACCCAGGTCGCGGGATCAATCGAGCCTTCGAGGTGAAGATGCAGATCGGCCTTTGGTAAGGAAAGGATGAATGAACTTGGGGCCGGGGGCATCATTGTCGATTGTCGATTATTGATAGTTGAATTCAGATTGTGAATATTTTAACGGGCGAACTCGCTATGACGTCGGCTGTAGAGAGCGTAGATGCCGAGTCCGATCGCCAGCCAACCGAAGAACCGCAGCCAGGTCAGGATCGGCAATCCGCACATCAGGAGAACGCAAAAGAATACGCTCAGTACCGGGGCAGCGATTCCACCGGGAGAACGGAATCCGCGATGACGGCCGGGATCACGATAGCGCAGGATTATCACACCTATCGAAACCAGCACAAAGGCGAGAAGCGTGCCGATATTCGAAAGATCGGCAAGTGTACCGATATCCAGGATGCCCGCCGGTATTCCCACCACTAAACCTGCAATCCAAGTCGCTGTAGACGGCGTCCGGAATCGGGGATGGACACGGCCAAAGAGGCGAGGCAATAATCCATCGCGTGACATCGCAAACCAAACCCGTGCTTGCCCAAGTTGGAATACCAGCAGCGAAGAAATCATGCCCATCATCGCGCCGAACAGGACTCCGAGGCGGACCCAGTGCAGTGTTGGCGAACCGGTAGCCAGAGTAAGTTTCTTTAAACTGTTCACTACCGGGGCGGCATCGTCGAGCAGCGTGTGCCAGGGCACGATTCCCGTCAGGACAATGGCCACCGAAACGTAAAGAATCGTGCAAACGATCAGGGTGGCAATGATTCCGATAGGCAAGTCGCGTTGCGGATTACGAGCTTCTTCGGCGGCGGTCGAGACCGAATCGAATCCGATGTACGTAAAGAAAATGATCGAACCCCCGGTCAGAATGCCCGACCATCCCTGGGGCGCGAAGGGATGCCAGTTGCCCGGACGGACGTAATGCGCTCCGGCGATGATGAATGCAAGGATGGCCGCGATTTTCAGAATGACCATAGTGTTATTGGCTTCCGCCGATTCGCGGATGCCGCGTACCAGAATCACGGTCAGAATCATCACCACCAGAAATGCGGGAAAGTTGAAGCCAAAATGCAACCCCGGCGCATACAGCATGTTCCCTTTTAAATCTGAAAGGCCGCTGGGCAGGTAGGCAGGAGAGATCCAGCGCACGGCGGGATGAAATCCAAACCAGTCAAACATGTCCACGAGATGCGCGGCGAACCCAACGCTCACGGCCATATTGCTGACTGCATACTCGAGGATCAGGTCCCAGCCGATAATCCACGCAATCAATTCGCCCATGGTTGCGTAGGTATAGGTATAGGCGCTGCCCGCAATCGGAATCATGGAGGCGAGTTCGGCATAACACAGCGCCGTAAATCCGCAGACAATCGCCACCAGGACTAGAGATAGCGCCAGCGCTGGACCGGCGCCGGGACGCCCAACCGTCGCCGTGTGATGGATCAGGTAGTCGAGCAGTGGAGCATTGAGAATGGAAGATATATCGAACTTTTGACCGGCAATAGCTGTGCCGACAACGGTAAAGATACCGGATCCGATCACTGCGCCAATACCGAGCGCAGTCAAAGACACTGGGCCAAGAGTTTTCTTTAATCTTCGCTCAGGCTCCTCCGAATCGGAAATCAGTTTATCGATGGACTTACAACAGAACAGTTGGCTGCCGGAGTTGTCGTGTTCGCCCGCCTTGGGAGCGGGACGGTTGACGGTTGGTGGTTGTGCCAACGGAGGGTATCTCCTCAGGTCCCCCGCAAGGAATTGGCTCGCTCGTTTCATCTGGCCATTCCTTGCGTAATTTGGCGCGGGCTTGTGCCCGCGCCACGGACAATTAATCAACCATGACTATCTCTTCGCTGTACCGCGAGCCAATTTCTTCACTTTGCGCTTCTTCGAGCCGCGTGCGTATTCGCGTTTGGCAAGCGGCTTCTCCGCTTTGCGCTTCTTACGGGCTGCGCGCTTGGATTTTTTGCGTTCTTCTTTGCTCAGTGCTGCGGTATTGGCCATTAGTCCTCGCGTTCTTAAGATTAAACCTGCTCCAGTTGCGCGTACTTTTCTACCAGCTTCTTCAAGCCGAAGCGAGGGAATTGTACCGTAATCTTGGCGTCTTCACCGTCTCCTTCACGCTGATAGACGGTTCCTTCGCCATACTTTGGGTGACGTACTTTCTGTCCCGGCCGGAAACCTTTTCTCCCTTTGGGTTCTTCCACCGGCACTTTGGGAAGACTGAACTTCTTCCCTCTTGAAGCAAAGAACTCTGCGATGTTTTCGATCGAGTTGTAGGTCCGGCCGCCATACGAGCCGGCAGGAGCGGTTTGCTTTCTGCGTCCTGCCCAGCTTACGCTCTGATCTTCATCCTCATAGGCATAATGCGTGGAAGCAGGCGCCTGTCGCTCGGAGGTGCGTGCCTGTGACTCGAACGAACTCCTGCTCTTTCTCGGAGAGCCTATGTCTTCGAGCAGTTCCGCGGGCACTTCCTCGAGAAATCGGGACGGGACGCTGGCTTCTGGCAGATCCGTGCCATAGCGCCGCCGGTAGACCGCGCGTGTCAGCAAAAGAGTATCCATCGCGCGCGTCATACCTACGTAACACAAGCGGCGCTCCTCCTCGATGTCGTCGGGATGCAGAAATGTGCGTGAATGGGGAAATAGACCCTCCTCCAGCCCGCACAGGAATACCAGAGGAAACTCCAGGCCTTTGGCTGCGTGCAGGGTCATCAGAGTGATTTGTGCGCGTTCGTCGTAAGCATCCGCGTCGCTGACCAGCGCGGCGTGATCGAGAAACTGATCCAGGGTTTCGCCTCGATCGCGTGAATCCATGGCTGCGTTCACCAGTTCGCGGAGGTTTTCAATGCGTGAGTAGGCTTCCGGCGTGTCTTCTTCCTCCAATTGCTTGATGTAGCCGGTGCGGTCGATAAGAAATTTTAGGATCTCGGCGGTGCTGGCTACGGGCAAGCTTTCGGGAGCAGTTTCTTCTGGTTTTGGCGGTGAAACGTCGAGGTTGCTTTCGAAAATTGTGGGATCGAACGCAATCTGATCGTCCATCTCGATGGCCGCCGGATCTTCTGTGGATTCCGACTCCCGTGCAGTCTGTTCCAACCGCTGAACGTACGTTCCGGCCAGGATGGCGCGTGCATCCTCAATCAAGTCGTGGAATCCCTTTAGCGCCAACAAAGCTCGCTGCGGCAGAAGCTGACGCCGGATGCTCTCCCCGATTGCTCCCCACAAAGAGAGGCCAGTCTCCAGAGCCACACGCTCCAAGGTTTCAATCGTGGTCTTGCCAATCCCGCGCACGGGAGTGTTGATCACTCGCAGCAGAGAGATCGAGTCATCCGGATTGTGGATGACCTTCAGGTAGGAAATCATGTCCTTGATCTCGGCCCGCTCGTAGAACGAGAAACCGCCTACGACGTGATACTTCAACTGGTAACGGCGCATGCCCTCTTCGAACAAGCGCGACTGGGAATTGGTGCGATAGAGCACCGCCGCCCGCGGGTTCTCGCTCTGCTCCGCTGCTTCACGCAGGTATTTGGCTATATAATCCGCGACGAAAAGAGCTTCGTTCTCGCCGTCGGGCGCTTCGTAATATCCAATTTTTGTGCCGCCCTGCCGCGAAGTCCACAGGTTCTTGCCTTTGCGCTTGATGTTGTTCGCCACCACGGCTGACGCGGCCTGCAGGATGTTTTGCGTGGAGCGGTAATTCTGTTCCAGGCGGATGATCTTTGCTTCGGGGAAATCTTTTTCAAATTCGAGAATGTTTCGGATGTCCGCGCCTCGCCAGGAATAAATAGACTGGTCCTCATCGCCGACGGCGCAGACGTTGTGGTGTGCCCCGGCAAGCACCCGCATGAGCTCATACTGCGGACGATTGGTGTCCTGATACTCATCCACTAGCACGTACTGAAAACGACGGTTGTAATGTTCACGGACCGTGGGCACCGCTTTCAGCAAACGTACGGCCTCCAGCAGCAGATCGTCGAAATCCAGGGCGTTGGCCTTGAGCAGCTCTTTGCGGTACTCCTCGTAAATTTGCGCCACACGCTCGGTCTTAGGATCGGCCGACTGCAGATAGACCTCCTGCGGATCAAGCATGTGGTTCTTCGCCCAGGAAATATGCGCCAGCACGGATCGTGGCGTGACCTGCTTATCGTCAATCCCCAGCCGCCGCATGACTGACTTCACCAACTGCTGCTGATCAGCCTCGTCATAGATGACGAAGTTTTTTGTGAGGCCAATGGGCGGAGTGCCGGGCACAGTGGAGGGGATGCGCAAAGCTTCAATGTCCCGCCGCAACACTCGGACGCAGAAAGAGTGAAACGTAGAGATGACGGGCTTGGCCGCGGACAGGCCGCCAACGATTTTGTCCACGCGCTCGACCATTTCAGACGCAGCCTTATTAGTAAAAGTCACTGCCAGGATGGACTCCGGCATCGCGCCCAGGTTTTCGATCAGGTGCGCGATACGGTAGGTGATAACCCGCGTCTTCCCGCTTCCAGCGCCGGCTAGAATGAGCAACGGCCCTTCGCTAGTTTCGACAGCTTCACGCTGTTGCGGATTGAGTTGGGAGAGAAAAGACAAACGTGTAAAGCCCCTTATGGTGGACAACAAGTTAATTTCTGATTTGCGATTTCCGATTGCCAATTTCCAATTGAAAACCCAGGGCATTTCAATTGGAAATTGGCAATCGGCAATTGGAAATCGCTCTTATCCTGTTTTCGCGGAAGTGTGTGCTGCCTTACATTCCTCGCACGGACACACATCCCGCAGAAATTGCCAGGAATAAATTCCCAGTTCGTGGCCGTCATTCCAGTGGAACTTGATGGCATATTTGCCCACGCCTTCGGCTGAAGTTGGTTTCGCTGCCGCCTTGAACATAGGCAACTCGCCGGTGGCAGGTTTCGGCGACTCCCCGGGTTCACGACCGCTCTTTGACCTCTCGTCGTCACAAAGAGCGCACGGGCAGGCGTCGCGTAAAAAGGGAAACGAGTAATGGGAACGATGTCCGTCCTTCCACTCAATGTCCACGCCCGTCCCAGTGGTCAGATTCACTTTGACCGAGCTGGGATCCACCGATGGCGTCATGAATTCAGTATCGCACAGGCAAGATGGGCAGTTCCCTTTCCGTAGGCTTGCAGAAGGTAACTTGACGGAAATATAGCAGGGGCTATGCTGGAATTGTCGCAGGGTGCTGCAGGTACCCAGATGCCGGCCTCGAGAAATCGGGGCCGTTTTGTTTACATCCAATGTTCCGATTAATCTAGCGGCGTTCTACTAGTTAGCGGCTCCCGCATAGAACAGGTGCATGTCGGTAACGCGATTACGAAAATCGTCAGATTTAACAAAATCACGCAAGTTTTCATCTTTTATCTTTTTGGTTTTTAATAGCCACTCCACAGCGTCAGTCAGGCCATCTTGAGTCTCTCTTCGGTCAAAAAATGTGAACCATGAATTGAAGTACGTCCGATAGTCGTTGTCTCCCGGATTAAGGTTGAAATATCGCAGACCTTTACGAGCGTTGCTGTCGTAGATCACGATCGGATGTCCTTTCATCATCCAGAACGCTTTGGTGATTGCCGACAAAAATCCCTTATGATAAATACCCTTCATACTCGCTAATTCTTTCTCGATAATGTCGGCGACTTCCTGTGGCCTTATGACTTGCTCACGATACTTGCTAAGCATCTCTGCGAAATGCTTGTATCTGGCTGTTCCACGTCCTGGCACTGTGCGAGCAACTTGATACTTCCAGCACATTTCCCCAAGCAATTCACAGGCGACGTCATTGCCGGAAAATGAGGCGTGGAACTCGCTGTCCTGGTCGCTCCATTGCTTCGGATAATGCTCCGCGCACAACCGCCAACTTTTCATAATTCAAACTCCTACTGCTGCCTCTACTCTCAATGCTTGGCCGAACCCTCAAAATCCGATAAAATCTATACTTTGCCCATTAAGTTCTGAGCTCATCTGGAGAAGTCATGGCACAAGTATGTGATGTGTGCGGCAAGGGGCCGCAATTCGGAAACAATATCAGCCACGCCCACAATGTCAGCAGGCGCGCGTGTGCACTTCTTGCCTGCGCAGCGGAAAAGTCGCGAAAGCTTAAGGCGTTTAACCACAAAGGGCACAACGGTTCACGAAGAAAATTCTACTGACTCGGATTCCTTCGTTACTGCGTCGGTAGAACTTTTACTGCACTCCGAGCAGTTCCACATCAAAGATCAGCGTGGCATTGGGTGGGATCACGCCCGGGTACCCTTTTTCGCCATAGGCAAGCTGCGAGGGAATTTTCAGCTGCCGCTTGCCGCCCACTTTCATTCCGGCTACACCTTCGTCCCATCCCTTGATCACCTCGCCTGCGCCCAGAGTGAAAGAGAAGGGCCTTCGGGAATCGACTGAGCTATCGAATTTCTTGCCAGTCGTAAGCCAGCCCGTGTAATTGACTTTTACGGGTTGTCCTTTTTCTGCGGTTGGTCCTGTGCCCAGCTTTATGTCCCAGTACTCGAGTCCCGAGGGAGTCTTGGTTGAATCTCCGGTGACTTTGGTGGGCGCGGCAGTGTTTGGACGGGCTTTCTTTCTGGCAGTGCTCTGCGCCAACACAAAGGTGGCCACCAGCGCGAGGGCTATCAAAAGCGTGCTCTTGAGCATGACTTATCTCCAAATTTCCGGTTGCCAATTTTCAATTGCAAGCAAACAGTTTTTGAATTTAATCGCTGAAACCTGGCGCTAAGCCAGCGCGATCACATCAACTTCCACCAAAACATCCTTGGGCAGTCGTGCAACTTCCACCGTTGATCGTGTCGGAGGGGCCGTGCTGAAATAGCGGCCATAGACTTCGTTCATGGCGGCGAAGTCACCCATATTCTTTAGAAAAACAGTGGAACGTACAACCTTCTCCAACCCGCTTCCAGCCGCTTTTAGAATCGCTGACAAGTTCTTCAAGACTCTATCAGTTTGTGCCGCCACGTCGCCGCTGATAACCTGCTGAGTCGAAGGATCAATCGCCACCTGACCGGAAACAAAGACGAATCCGCTGGCTCGAATGGCTTGCGAATACGGGCCAATCGCTTGAGGAGCGTCTTTGGTGGCGATCACGTCGCGCATAGTCTCCAAAACCAGTGGCTAGTGGCTAGTCGTCAGAATTAATGCAGATTAACACCGCTGGAGTCAACTTGCTGTCGGCTTTTCTACTCTACCTGTGACGAAATAACTTCAGTAGTCAGTTCTTGGTTCTCAGTTCCTGGTTAGTCTTGCTAGCCACTGATCACTAGCCACTCCTTTTAGACTTTCTGCAGCCTCTGCACATCGTGGACGCCGGGAATCTTGCGTACACCGTTGATAATGTTTTCCAGATGCTTCAGGTCCGCGATGTCGAGGATGATATCAATATTGGCCTCCCCGTTGGAGGTTCGCGCTTCAATATTACGGATATTGGTCTTGCTGTCGCTGATCACGGCAGTGATCTGCTTCAGCATTCCGAAACGGTCGTCGCAATAAACCGTTAGCTTTACCGGATACGCGCTTGGCGCACCTTCCTCGCGCGCCCATTCCACATCAATCTTCCGTTCCGGCTCATACATCAAATTGACAACGTTGGGGCAGTTGGCGGCGTGCACCGCGACGCCTTTTCCTCTAGTGACGTACCCCACGACGGTTTCGCCGCGAATCGGGTTGCAACATCGAGCGCGATATACCAGCAAGTCCCCGTGGCCTTTCACTCGGATGGCGTTGTTACTGTCACCACCAAAGACACGTCGTACTACGCTGGCGAGTCCACCGGACTTCTCTGCGTCCTCCTCGGTAACCGGGCCAACTCCTGCCGGGGCCAATCGTGCTAGCACCTGCCGTGCAGAGAATTTGCCGTAGCCGATGCCGGCCATCAAATCGTCGGGACGTCCTACGCCATAGTCGGCCGCAATCTTCTGAAGTTCTTCGTCTTTGATCTCTTTCAGTGCGACGCGATATTTGCGGGCTTCTTTTTCAATCAGCTTGCGTCCGATTTCAATGGCACGCTCACGCTGATGCAGATTCAGCCAGTGCTTGATCTTGTTGCGCGCGCGCGAGGACTTTGCTACCGACAGCCAATCACGGCTCGGCTTGTGACCGGGCTGGGTAAGGATTTCCACGATATCGCCGCTGTGCAGCTTGTAACGCAGCGGAACCATGCGTCCATTCACCTTGGCGCCTACGCAGCTGTGACCAACTTCGGTATGCACTGAATAGGCGAAGTCGATGGGCGTGGAGTCGCGTGGGAGCACTACAACTTTGCCTTTGGGAGTGAAGGTATAGACCTCCTCCGGATAAAGATCGATTTTCAGGGTAGAAAGAAACTCGGTGGGATCGGAAACGTCGCGTTGCCATTCCACTACCTGCCGCAACCAGGCGAGCCGCTGCTCGTCTTGCGCCGATACCGGGCCATCTTTGTATTTCCAATGCGCAGCGATGCCCTCTTCGGCTATCTTGTGCATCTCCTCGGTCCGGATCTGCACTTCAAAGGGGGTGCCTTCCTCCGCTATCACGGAGGTGTGCAGCGACTGATAAAAATTTGGCCGCGGCATAGCGATGAAATCTTTAATGCGACCGGGCACCGGCCGCCACAGATTGTGAATGATCCCCAGTACGGCATAGCAGTCTTGTACTGACTGTGTGATCACACGCATGGCAAAGAGGTCGTACACCTGTTCGACTGCGATGCGTTGCCGCTGCAGCTTTTTGTGAATGCTGTAGAGGCGCTTGATGCGGCTTTCGACCTTCGCAGTAATTCCTGCTTCCTTCAGCTTGTCCCGGAATACTCCTTCCACGCGAGCCAGGAAGGCTTCGCCGGCCTTGCGTTTCGCCTGTACCGTCTCCTGGACCTGCTGGTAGCCGATGGCATCGACATAGCGAAATCCCAGATCCTCGAGTTCGCCGCGGATCTTTCCCATTCCCAGGCGATGCGCAATGGGCGCATAGATATCCAACGTCTCCTGAGCGATCTTCTGCTGTCGATCCGGGGGGAGATGCTCGAGCGTCCGCATGTTGTGCAGACGGTCGGCCAGCTTGATAAGGACCACTCGGATGTCGTCCACCATGGCCAGCATCATTTTGCGCAGATTTTCGGCTTGCTGCTCCTCGCGCGTGTGGAAATCAATCTGGCTTATCTTGGTGACGCCCTCGACAATGTGCGCCACCTGCTCGCCAAATTCTTTGCGGATGTCGACCACCGTCACCGACGTGTCTTCCACCGAATCGTGCAAAAGGCCGGCGGCAATGGACACCGGGTCCATTTTCATCTCCGCCAGAACCAGAGCAACTTCGAGGGGATGGGCCAGGTAGGGTTCGCCGGAAGCGCGGCTTTGTCCGGCATGATGCTTCTGGGAAAATTCGTAAGCCTTGCGTACTAATTCCAGATCCTCGGTCGGCCGATTGGCCTTCATCCGGCGCAACAGCTCACGGAACTTGGTCACCGTGAGCACGTTGGTCGCGATCTGTTGGCGCAGTGTCGCCATGACAGATTATAGCGTGCGCGAAAAATCTGGCGAAATGCGTGGGAAACCTTGGTCTCGCTGCTGACAAACAGCGAGGATATTCATCTGCTACATTTATCGCTATGGCCGCGGTGAATTCTTCGCGCATTCTTGTCAGTGGAAGCTCAGGTCCGATCGGAGAAGCGCTACTGCCTTCCTTGAAAACTGGCGGATACTCCGTCACTCGCCTGGTTCGCGACCAATCGTCCGGCGAGGGACAAGTCGTATGGAATCCTTTGCAGCCGCTCTCCCCGAAATCAGTTTCGGGCTTCGACGCGGTGATTCACCTGGCCGGAGAATCCATTGTTGGCCGCTGGACCGAAGCAAAAAAGGCTCGAATTCGCGACAGCCGGATCCTTGGTACGCGTCATCTTGCGGAGGCGCTCAGTAAAGCGCCGCAACCTCCGCGAGTGCTGATCTCGGCCTCCGCCATCGGATACTACGGCGATCGAGGCGAGGAAATTCTGCATGAAGATAGTCCGCCCGGCGCCGGCTTCCTCGCGGAAGCGTGCCGAGCGTGGGAAGCTGCTTCTCAACCCGCAAACGATGCTGGAATCCGCACTGTGCAAATGCGATTCGGAGTGGTCCTGAGCCCACGGGGCGGGGCATTATCAAAAATGCTTCCGCCTTTCCGAATGGGATTAGGCGGCAAAATTGGCAATGGCCGTCAGTGGTGGAGTTGGATTGACGTGAAGGATCTGATTGGTGCGATTCGCCACGCCCTGAAAAGTGATCTGTTGCAGGGTCCGGTGAATGTGACTGCACCGAAGCCCGTAAGAAACGCGGAGTTCTCGAAAATCCTGGCGACCGTGCTGTCGCGTCCGTCGATTTTCCCCCTGCCTGCATTCGCCGCGCGCCTGGTCTTGGGCGAAATGGCGGACGAACTCCTACTGGCAAGTCAACATGTGGAACCTGCGAAACTCATGACGACGGGGTATTCCTTCCAACATGCAGATTTGAAACCGGCTCTGGAAGCCATGCTGAAGTAGCGTCGGCCAAGATCAAGCTTGATGTGTCACCTTATAGGAGATTTTCACCTGATTCCCAAACTAGTTGATGAACCGGGATTTACAGTGGTCGGAATCTCATCTCGCACCAGCAACGGAAAGGAGATGTCTGGGAAGGGTGTCATTCCACAGCAATGGGATCGCTTCATTAAAGAGGGCATGCTAGGCCAGATTCCTAACAAGGTTGATTCGAACATTCTGGCCGTCTATACCGACTATGAGAGCGACGCGAATGGCGAGTACACCTTCCTGATAGGGGCAAGGGTAAGCTCGGCAGACGATGTTCCTCTTGGGATGGTTGCGAAGGAAGTTCCACCGGGGCGATATGCTGTGTTTACCTCTGAGAAAGGATTCGTCGGGAAGGTTGTTCCTCAGACTTGGAGCCACATCTGGGCGGTACCCAAATCTGCGCCCGAAGGCAACAGAGCTTACCGGGCCGATTTTGAAGTCTATGATCAACGAGCAGCGGACCCACAGAATGCCCAGGTGGATATATACGTGGGAATTAAATAGGCCCAGCGAAGGTCCAATCAACGGCCCAGGCCTTGCATTACTTCCTGGGGGCCATGTAGGTCCGCGTAATTCGGTCATGCCAGCACAGCTGATCTTCATCGAGGAAGCACCAGGCGTAGCCCAATCCGACTGAGACTCCGGACAATATTGACGCCAATACCCGCCACCGGCGAATGTTTCGAGGAACGGGAGCACCATCAAAGCGGCTCAACTCAAGTTTTGCCAGCTTCAGCCCGGGGGTTGAACCTGCGTTTACCAGAAGCAAATATTGATAGCCCGCCCAGAACAAACCAAGCAAGACAGCTGAAATTCCTGCCGCTTGTGTCAGCGGCGGAATCGTGGGCGTAACTTTCAAGAAGATGTACGCAAACACAGCGAACGCCGTGATCACTAGGATCGCATCGGTCGTGACCGATACCACGCGCCGTATCATAGGAGCTGGCCGCAACGGAACTTCGAAACCCGGGCGCCGCTCATCTTCCGGCTCCACTGCAGCTTCGAGCAAAATACCGCCTAATGCAGGCGCAGGTGGCACCAACTCAGGCGCTTCCAGAATTCGCGGACGGTCGAAAACCGGCTCAGCGAGTTCGTCGAACAGACTCTGACTATTTCCTAGTGAACGCGGGAACTCTATGATCTTGGCACTAGGCTCCATCTGTGGCAGCGCGGGTTCCGGGTAAGTAATGGCCGCTGCTGAGGTCACAACTGCATCGCTACGGACGGAGCTTTCCAGGGTGACTGATTGCCTTCGCGCCAAGGTAACCGAGGAGGGATCGGAGGGTCCGAACTTCAGCCGCATAGACGGATATCGTGGCTCTCGCGGACGCCTTCGCGCTCGATAATTGGTTAGCTTTGCTGCCACCTCGTCTCGCCAGGACGAAGGTCCCGCTTCTCCGAGAAGATCAGGCTGAAACGGCCCAGCAGCGATCTCGGGCGTGATGGCCTCGTCCGTTACGCGGTCTCCCGATGAAGTGGGCCCTTGATCCAGGCTGGCGGAAAACTCCTGTTCGCTGGCGTCATAGGCTTCCGGATCAATCAGCAGCGACCGACGCGGGTCTGTTTCCGCTTCTTCACCGGGTTCGAATCTTGAGCTCATGCTGAGACAAAGAACACCCGCCAAGGTCGAAACCTAGTAGTTTTGC
>MNGW01000155.1:0-14510 GCA_001918935.1 Acidobacteriales bacterium 13_1_40CM_3_55_5
TAGCCCGCTGTCGAATCCAGAAGAATGGCGCCCGCGACCCTCTCACGCTTGAGGCCTGAAATGAAAGTTTCTTCACGCTTCGCGAAGGCGTACGCGTCGCGGGCCAAAGGCGATTAGCTTCCCCGGCAGGTCGCGCAGGATGGGGACATGGACCAGGGCTCGCAGTTGCCAGGGAACGCGGGCGGGTTGCTGTGAAGCGCGTATATTCCCGATTAGGTTCTTCTGGAAAACCGACTGAAGGGTTTGAACCACGCTTGTCGGCCACAAGCGCTGACGCTGCACCTTCGCCAAATCGGACTCGGTAAGGCGCCCAGCTTTCAATGGGCCGGCAAGGATGTTTGCCGCCACGACCGCATCCTGAATGGCATAGTTGAACCCGACGCCACTTACCGGCGACATTACGTGCGCGGCATCTCCGCTCTATCTCGAAGCGGCCAGTGGTTACCTTCTGCGGTTGTTGCGGCTTACGTCCAACAAGTCCCCATGCCACCATGGGTATTCTCTCAGCCGGGAATCTACCACGAATTGTTAATGACAGTTTACCGTTGCAGTTGGGGGCAGGTTCGCCATGTTTGCACCAGCAGGATAAATAAATAGCCGCCGGCTTGTTTGGGCAGGCGGCTATTTGTACCGAGACTTGCTCGCATCCGTTCGCTCAGAAGCGGAACACAATTCCCGCCGAGGGCTGCGCCGTATGAGTTACGGCATCGGTATTGAGGGCGTTGAGTCCAAAGTCCGGTGACTTGTACACCAGACCACGATACTCCCCTCGTAGTGAGAAATGTCTGCTGAGCGGCAAATCAGCGCCACCACCGTACACGAAGGCACCTTTCGCCTGCGTGTCCGCGCCCGTTATCTGGCTATTGTCCGTTGGGCTGAACACCAGGGCGCCGCCGCCCGCGAGTAAATAAGGATTGATCTTGAAGCGGACCGGACTGGGCACTTTAAATACGATCCCGCCGGTGAACTGGTTGACATTGCTTTGTATTCCGGAGATACCCAGCGGCACCGAATACTGTTGTGTATTCCGGACAAAGCCGTAGTTCGCTTCCGCCGCGAACCATCGGTTCAGGTTATAACGGTACCCAACAAGAAAGCCCCCAGTGTCGGTGGCATGCTGCCGGATTCCTTGTCCGTTTGAGTCTTTTGTGTAGAAGCCGGTGCCCTGTACGCTGATCTCCGAGCGCGACTCCTGGGCAATCGCGGCTGCTGTAAGGATCGCGATGGTAACAAGAGACAAAACCCCTTTACGCCACATATATTTGTAAATACCTTCCTTTTCTTGAAATGCAATCTGCGGACTTTCTTAGCTGAATGACAAAAAGGCACGCTGGCTGCCAAAAACTGAGCCATCGATCGTGCGGCGGAAGTGATTGACAGCGGTAGGGCTTTTTGGGAAAGGAGAAATACGGGGGACGAAAGGTGTCAAGTGTTTCGACACGTTCTCGTCAAGTGACGAAACTTTACGACATTAATTCGAACCTTTTAACTATGTGCTGACATCAGAAGATACAAGCGGCTACGATAAACTTCGACATTCAACCCTCCGGTGGCAGTATGTTCGCTGCCGGAAAACAGAAGAAGGAAGTGCAAGGCCGATCATGAGTACCCTTTTGCAAGCGGGGTCGCCGACGCAAACTTCGCGTTTTGAGGCCCTTCTCCGTGCATCGAAGGCCATCTCCTCCGCTCGCGACTGCGACTGTTGCGAGGAATTATTCGCGCGGGAATTACACGGCGTGATCCCCTTCGATTACCTCCACGTCAGCATGTTCGAATGTGACAGCGGCGACCCCAGCAAGCTGGGCTGGCGTCTGTTTGACATCAACGGCCAAAAGCGTGAATTTTTGGACACGGAACTTCCAGTCGACGAAATAGGACTAACGACTGCCTGGGTGCACGAAAACAGTCAGCCACTCGTGATTTCGGATTGGAATAGTGAGGCACGTTTTCCAAACTTTAGAGAATTTTTGACCGGACTCGGTATCGGCTCCACCTGCACGCTGCCACTGGTGCGAGGTGAGCGGCGGCTCGGGATCTTTGAAGTCGGCAGTGCGCAGGCGAACGCTTATTGCGAAGAGGAAGTTGCCTTTCTCGCGCTCGCCGCGGACCAAGTCGCGCTGGCGATTGATGCTGCCGTTAACTTTGCAATCTCGCAACGCTCGCAAGAGCGGCTGAAATTACTCTTAGAGTTAACCAATCAGGTTGTTTCCAACCTCGAATTGCGGGAATTGTTGCGCACTGTCTCCGCCAGCGTGCGGCGCGTGATGAACTGCGACGTAGCAGCTGTTATGCTTCCTGACGCCGAAGGTAAACATCTGCGGGTCTTCGCACTGGATTTTCCTGACAGCAAGGGTTTCTTCCGCGAGGAAACACTTATCCCGATCGATGGGACACACCCCGGGGAGGCCTTCCGCACGAGGAAGCCCGTGGTGAAGGCCCACCACGAGCGCGCCGAGGAACCGTATCCCGAACACTACCAGCGGGTAGTGGGCGAAGGTGTGAAGGCAGGGTGCCTGGTACCACTTCTTAGTCGCGATCATGCGCTGGGTGTGTTGGCGCTGGGCAGAAGGCAAGACAGCGAGTTTGATCGCGATGAAATCGAGTTCTTGTGCCAAGTCGCAAACCAGGTAGCCATCGCTGTCGAGAACGCGCTGGCCTATGGCGAGATCGCTGAACTCAGAGACAAGCTCGCCCAGGAAAAACTGTATCTTGAAGAGGAAATCCGCGGCGAGATGGACTTCGAGGGGATCGTTGGCCAGAGTTCCGCGCTCCGCCAGGTTCTGCACTTGGTGGATACGGTTGCTCCCAGCGGTTCTACGGTGCTCTTGCTTGGAGAAACAGGCACTGGAAAGGAACTTATTGCGCGGGCCATTCATGATCGCAGCCGGCGTAAAGACCGGACTTTTGTCAAGCTCAATTGCGCCGCCATCCCCACAGGCCTGCTCGAAAGCGAACTCTTCGGCCACGAACGCGGCGCGTTCACAGGCGCAATTGCCCAGAAGGTCGGTCGCCTCGAATTGGCGGACCAGGGAACGCTATTTCTCGATGAAGTTGGCGACATTCCGCTAGAGGTTCAACCAAAGCTTTTGCGGGCTCTGCAAGAGCGGGAATTCGAGCGCCTCGGTAGCACCCGAACGAAGAAGGTTGATGTCCGTTTAGTCGCCGCCACCAACCGCAATTTGGAAAAGATGATCGCGGAAGACAAGTTCCGCAGCGACCTTTATTACCGGCTCAACGTCTTTCCCATTCAGATTCCGCCGCTGCGTGAGCGTCCTGAAGACATTCCACTTCTGGTGCGCTACTTCACCCAGAAGTATGCCCGCCGCATGGAGAAGCAAATCGAATCGGTTCCTGCTGCCAGCATGAGGAAGTTGACACGCTGGCACTGGCCGGGAAACATCCGCGAACTGGAAAACCTGGTTGAGCGAGCAGTAATTCTCACTCGTGGTTCGGCCCTGGAGGTTCCGGTGTCGGATCTGGGCAACGGTTCCGCCGAGAAAGCTATAGCCACGATGCCCGACTCCAACCAGCGGGAAGAGTTCCTGCGCATCCTGAAGGAAACCCGAGGACGCGTGGGCGGAGCTGACGGTGCTGCCGCCCGCATGGGTCTGAAGCGCACCACTCTGATCTCCCGCATGAAGAAGCTCGGTATCGATCCGCGTGCCATGTCGTAAGGTCTCGTCAAGTGTCGAACTGAGCCGTCGACATTTTCGACAGTGTCCCCATAGAACCTGCCACGATTCTCCCTCGATTCAACTGCTTACAGACTTCTGATCACGACTCGCCTCTGGCATCCGCATTGCATTTACCCGAGCGAAAGCAAAACGGTGCTAAGAATCACAACCATCGAAGCCGGGCGCCAGCGCAAGCTGGTACTCGAAGGCAAGCTGATCGAGCCATGGGTCACAGAACTGAAGAAGTCATGGCTGGAGGCAAAGCTGTCGCTCAATGGCCACAGGCTGGTTATTGATTTGTGCAACGTAACTGTTATCAGCCCGCAAGCCGAGGGAGTTCTGCTCGAAATCAAGCGCGAAGGCGCCCGGTTCGTTTGCGGCGGGATCTTGAATAGGCACGTGCTTCGGCGAATTGAGCGCGCGTGCGAGTGTACCTACGAATGAGACAAGAATCGAGCCTTGACATTGATCGCTATTTATATTCTCGAGATCGTTTGCGGGATCGCGATTTTGTTCCTGCTGAAGTTCATGCGAGTTTTGCGTAGAGAGTTGCGGGCCTTCGGTAAGACTCAGGAGATGTTCAGACCAATACGAGGCGAATATGCTCAGGAAAAAAGAAGCTCAGCTTTCAACCACCAGAGTGCAAGGTTACGCAACCCAGGACGAGTTCTGCCGGATCTTCGCGGAAGACGAGAACGCGCTCTACCTCCTGGCCCTGCTGTTGACAGTAGACGGTTCGAAAGCAGAACAGTGCTTCGTGGCCGGACTGGAGGATTCTATTCAGGGGAACCCTGTCTTCAAGGAATGGGTGCGCTCGTGGAGCAGGCGCATGATCATCAAGAATGCGATTCAAATGGTCTCACCCAGCCCGGCACGAGTGAACGGTGCGCCGCATGTCTCTGACTTGCAGGGGCTCCCATTAGATTTAGGCGGTTCTTTGACCGCTGTTCTTCTGCTTGCGCCGCTTGAACGTTTTGTCTTTGTTATGTCAGTTCTGGAAGGTTACTCGCTTCAAGAGTGCTCGATTCTGTTGAGTTGCACGAAAGAAGAGGTCGCGAAGACCAGGGCACGGGTGCTCCAGAATATTGCTCTGGTGGAAGCCAGGCAGCTCTCGCAAGTCGCGCCTGGCAGCGACCGTGCCTCAGCTGCACACTTTTTGCAGCCAGCGCAGGTCGCCTGACATCTAAGTACCTCTACCCTGAAGGGCCTCACGAGTAAGACGGTAGGAGTGGCCAACCCAGCGTGGTGTTCGGTAGCGAGATTGTAGCGCTCGTCCACATGGCGCGATACGAGAGGGACTCATGGCGAAACGGATGATTCTGATGCTGGCGGTGGCGGCAACGCTGCTCGGCGGCCTCGGTTTTGTGAAATTCAGGCAAATTAAAACCGCGGTGGCGCAAGGCGCCGGCTTCCAGCCACCCCCGACGGCGGTCACAACGATTGTGGCGAAACAGGAGAAGTGGCCGGCAACTCTAAACGTCATTGGTACGGCGGCGGCGGTGCAGGGCGTGACGGTGAGCGCAGATCTTCCGGGCACGGTTGCCCGCATTGCTTTCGATTCCGGCAAAGCAGTGAATGCAGGCGACGTGCTGGTGGAACTGGACACTCGGCAAGAGCGGGCCCAACTGGCTGCAATGGAGGCCCAGCGCGACCTAGCGCACATTAATTTCGCTCGCATGAAGCAGCTCGTCGATGAAGGTGTCATCGCACGAACTGAGTACGATAACGCCACGGCGCAGCAAAAGGCGACAGATGCGCAGGTCGGGGAGATTCGCGCCACGATTGCTCGGAAAACCATCCGAGCGCCGTTCTCGGGAATCCTGGGTATCCGCCAGGTCAACCTGGGGCAGTACCTGTCGGCCGGTGAGGCCATAGTTCCTCTGCAGTCACTAAATCCGATTTATGTAAACTTCGGCGTGCCACAGCAGACAGCCGCGCAGGCGCGGGTCGGCCGCACGCTGCGCGTCTCCAGTAATGACGTGGGCGGCCTCACGTTTGTAGGGCGAGTTACCGCCCTTGACTCAGTAGTGAACGAGGCCACCCGCAACGTCCAAGTGCAGGCGACCCTCGCCAATCCAGGAGGCAAACTGCGTCCCGGCATGTTCGTGCAGGTGGAGATAACAACTGGCGCGGACCGCCCCGTTATCGCGCTTCCAACCAGCGCCATCAACTACGCGCCCTACGGCGATTCGGTATACGTCGTATCCGATCTCAAAGACCCAAGCGGTAAGACTTACCGCGGAGTGCGTCAGGAGTTCGTGAAGGTTGAGGGTTCGCGCGGTGATCAGGTCGCAGTGGTTTCGGGTGTAAAGCCCGGTGACGAAGTTGTGAGCTCAGGTGTCTTTAAGTTGCGCAACGGCGCCGCCGTCCAGGTGAACAATAAGGTTCAGCCGGGGAATAATCCGGCCCCCAAGCCTGAGGACAGCTAATGAAATTTACGGATCTTTTCGTCAAGCGCCCGGTCCTGGCGATCGTCGTCAATATCGTGATCTTGATTGCCGGCCTGCAAGCTATCCGCTCGCTCAGCGTGCGGCAGTATCCGCGCAGTGACATCGCAGTGGTGCAGGTCACGACAGTCTACACGGGTGCTAACGCGGACCTGGTTCGTGGCTTCATCACAACTCCGCTGGAGCGGGTCATTGCCAGTGCCGACGGTATCGACTACATGGAGTCATCGAGCGCCCAGGGCCTCAGCACGATCACCGTGCACCTGAAGCTCAATTACGATACCAACGCGGCGCTCACCCAGATACAGGCGAAACTGGCCCAAGTCCGCAATGATCTGCCGCCCGAATCCCAGCAGCCGGTCATTGACCTGCAAACTGCGGACAATCAATTTGCCGCGATGTATCTCGGCTTCTCATCCGCCACTCTCGACCAAAACCAAATCACCGATTATCTGACGCGAGTCGTACAGCCCAAGCTGAGCTCCATCAGCGGCGTGCAACGTGCCGACATTCTTGGTGATCGTACCTTTGCCATGCGGATCTGGCTCAAGCCGGACAAGATGGCGGCGCTTGGTATCTCCGCTTCCGCCGTACGAGATGCCCTATCCAAGAACAACCACCTTTCGGCGCTCGGGCAAACCAAGGGTTCGATGGTCTCGGTGAACCTGATCGCCAATACCGATCTTCGGACAGCCGATGAATTTCGCCAATTAGTGGTCAAGCAAGATAAGGGAGTCGTAGTCCGGCTGGGTGAGATTGCCGATGTCCTGCTTGGCGCCCAGACCTATGAGCAAGATGTGCGCTTCAACGGTGAGACGGCGACCTTCATGGGTGTCTGGGTGCTTCCCACCGCCAACTCGCTTGCGGTGATCAAGCAAGTTCGCGCCGCGCTGCCGGAAATCCAGGCACAGTTGCCGACAGGAATGAAGGCTGGCATCCCGTATGACTCGACGGCTTACATTCAAGACGCGATTAATGAAGTGCTGAGTACGCTGACTGAAACGCTGCTAATCGTAATCGTTGTCATCTTCTTGTTTCTTGGCTCGTTCCGCTCCGTGCTTATTCCGGTCGTCGCCATCCCGATATCGTTGATTGGCGCGGTTTTTCTAATGCTGGTGGCCGGATTCACCATCAATCTACTAACTCTTCTGGCCATTGTGCTTTCGGTCGGACTGGTGGTGGATGACGCAATCGTGATGGTGGAAAACGTCGAGCGCCACCTTCATCTGGGCAAGCCTCCCTTCCGGGCAGCCATAGATGCAGCCCGCGAGTTGGTCGGCCCGATTATCGCCATGACGATCACCCTCGCCGCGGTGTATGCGCCAGTCGGCATTCAGGGGGGTTTGACCGGCGCGCTGTTCCGCGAGTTTGCATTTACCCTCGCGGGCGCTGTCATCGTTTCTGGAGTAGTCGCTCTTACACTGTCGCCGATGATGGGCTCCAAACTATTGCGCTCGGGAGACACCGAGCGCGGCTTTGCCGGCTGGATCAACCGGCGCTTCGAGAGTGTGCGCAGTGCTTATTCGCGGACCCTGGCAGGCACTCTCCAGTACCGCCCCGTGGTTTTTGTTCTCTGGGTAATTGTTGTCTCGTTGATCGTGCCGTTCTACATGTTTTCGCAGCGCGAGCTAGCGCCGGCCGAGGACCAGGGAGTGGTCTTCGGGGTGATCCAGTCCTCAGCGAATTCCACGATCGATCAGACTAACTTATTCACAACTCAGGTCTACGACGTTTACCACTCGTTCCCAGAGAGCGAGAGCATCTTTCAAATCACGTCCCCCAGCGGCGGCTTTGGGGGCATGGTCACGAAACCATGGAGCCAGCGTAAAAAAACCGCCCAGCAATTACTGGTCGAATCCGTCGGGCCATTGTCTAAAATCCCGGGCATTCGTGTGATTCCATTAACGCCGTCCCCGCTGCCAGGTGGTGGAAATTTTCCGGTTGAGTTTGTGGTCGTGTCGGCGGCTGAACCGAGGCAGCTCAGTGAATTCGCCAATCAACTGGTGAAGAAAGCATTCGCCAGTGGCCTGTTCATTTTTGCCGACTCCGACTTGAAGTTCGATCAGCCACAGGCTGAGGTTGTCTTCGACCGTGACAAGGTTCGTGCTCAGGGAGTGGACTTGACCCAGGCTGGTCAGGACCTTTCCACGCTGCTCGGCGGAGACTATGTCAACCGCTTCAGCATCCAGGGCCGGAGCTACAAGGTCATTCCGCAAATCAAGCGCGCCGAACGTTTGTCGCCTGATCAGCTCGAACAAATCTACGTCACTGGATCCGACGGTAAGCTGGTGCGCCTCTCGACCTTCGCCACCCTGAAAACCACTACCGAACCGCGGGATTTGAAGAAATTCCAGCAGCTCAACGCCGTAACAATTCAGGGGGTGATCCCACCGAACGTGCCGCTGGACAAGGCATTGCGCTTCCTGGAGGACGAGGCCAAGACGATCCTGCCGCAAGGCTTTACTGTCGACTACGCTGGCGAGTCACGCCAGCTCCGGGTGGAGGGCAGCAAGTTTCTTGGTACCTTCCTGCTGTCCGCGATCTTGATCTACCTGGTACTGGCGGCGCAGTTTGAGAGCTTCCGCGATCCGTTCATCATTCTGGTGGGTTCGGTGCCGCTGGCCATTTCAGGCGCGTTGATGTTTTCCTTCCTGGGGCTCACGACGCTCAATATCTACAGCCAGGTGGGATTGATCACGCTCGTGGGTCTGATATCGAAGAACGGCATCCTGATTGTGGAGTTTGCCAACCACCTCCAGGAAACCGGAAAGGACAAGCTCGCTGCGATCATCGAAGCCGCGACCACCCGGTTGCGTCCGATTCTGATGACGACGGCGGCTACTGTGGTCGGTCACTTCCCTCTTGTTTTGGCAAAGGGACCAGGAGCCGGGGCTCGAAACAGCATCGGTATCATGCTGGTCAGTGGCATGATCATTGGAACCTTGTTTACGCTGTTCGTCGTGCCCTCGATCTACATGCTCGTGGCACGCAAGCACGTGGCCGACTCAAAGTTGGAGACGGAATCTGACGTCCCTGAGCTGGCAGAGGCTTTAGTCTAAAGTGCAGGAAAGTTCGAGTCGGGCATGACAGGCCCAGGTCACGGTTTTTGTATCTGCACCTCGCATTTCGCGTATTCAGTGCTAAACGAAGCAATGCTCGTCTTCGTTTTCTCACTAAAGCGAGGGCGACATATTCTCTCGAGGTGTTCTCTCTTACCTACCCAACGGAAGTACTGCTCGCTACCTCCTCTTCCGGACGCGTGCCCACGGTTCCGTATAATTGATGCTGTGCATTGTCGACTTTAGGATGTCCAGGAAAGGCGATGGCAGCATCGAACTGCTCTTATGGTGACGCCACAGATCGATCCCAGCATTGACGAGTACCTTCGCAAGAGGCTGATGCCAGTGGAGGGCGCGATTCCCCACTTGGCCGGAATCGACATGTATGGCAACTCCATCCCCGCTGGAACCGTGGGCGGCGATCTCTTTGAATACATCAATTTTCAGCAACGTTACAACATTGACGCGCGCATCGCAGGCGCTCTTAAAATGGCCGCGGAGTATCTGGAGCCACTCTCCCCGGGCCAGACTCCGCGAAATTCGGTAGATGATCATGTGCAGTGGCTGAAATCCAGACCGGGCTACAACACAACGGTCGCGGTCGAGTACCGAAAGGCAAAAAACTCGGAGCAGCTGAGAATCGCCGAAGATCTGCAAGACCTTTACACGACCGCAGGAGTTCTGTTAGTCGATGCGCAAGGACACGGAATCATCTCGGCGAAGATTGCGTCGACCGTACACGACACATTTCATGCTTTTATGCTTTCCGAACTTGATCGGAGCGGAAAAACAACGCCACAGTTTTTCGAGAAGATCAATCTCAGGCTGGCACAGTCGGTTACCGCGCGGAACGCTCTGGGACGGGATCCAAATGACAGTTCGCGCGAAATCGCGACGATGCTATACGGCGAGCTGCGACCCAACGGATATTTCCGCTTTGTGAATTTCGGTCATCCGCCTCCTCTGGTATTTTCTGCGGAATACGAAAAGTTCATGGAGATTGACAAGGATCGCATGGTGCAATTCCCCGCCCTCGGACTTGTAATCCCCGAAGATCATCCTGATCGCAACAAGTATTTTTCCATTGAGCTCAGGAAAAGACAGGTCAACTCCTCAGATGTGGCGGAAATCACACTGATGAGCCCAGGAGACATCCTTCTCCTTCATTCTGACGGGGTTTACGACGGCAGCGATGAACAGGATCGTCTGCAAATCCAGCGAGTAATCCGTGAACATAAAAATGAGCCGGCACGAGAGATTTGTAATGCCATCCTGCAGCACGCGGTAAAGCAGGACGAGTACCTGCAGCAAACTGGTCAAACCGACCGCATCGACGACAAGACCGTGTTTATCATCAAGCGCAGGTGAAGCCCGCTCTTTCCGGAATTCCAAATGCCAAGGCCCAGCGCTTCTGCCACACAGGGCGGCATCCTTCCGCTATCGCTTCTGAATGCTTCCTTGCTCCCGCCCAATGGATTCCTTGTGTGCCGTCGGCGTAGTTTTGGTGTCGCTCTTCCTATGCCGAAGTAAGACAACGATGGATCTCGGAGCCACTACGTATTTCGCCCGTTCCAAAGGCACTCCGTGCTCTGAAAAATCGTCGGGACTCGGCAAAGCTGTGTCAACAACTCTCTTCCACTCATTTGCGGTGCCTTCCTGGACTTGGAACTCCAGCTCTTCCCAGAACGCATTGATCATCGCGTAGATATCATCATCGCCTTGAGAGGCGCCGTGCAGGCAGAATGCCAGGCTGCGAGAGTCGTAGGACAAATCAACGATCGAACCCACTCCGTACCATGAGACATCCTCACGCCAGAACCTGCTGCGGCTCAGGGCAGGATGAGTTTTCCGGAACGCAATCATGCTTTTGAAGAAACGAAAGACCTCCTGGTTGGCCGGTAGTTGCCTCCAGTCCAGCCATCCCGTTTCGTTGTCCTGGTTATACGGATTGTTGTTGCCGAACTGCGTGTTCAGGAATTCGTCCCCGGCTCGGAACATGGGCGTTCCGTTTGAGAGGAACAACAAGCAGCAGAAATTCTTGATCTGTTTCCGCCGCAGCTCCAACACCGGCGCTGTCGCCCCTTCGTCCCCTTCGTGGCCGCAGTTCCAACTGTAGTTGTCGTCCGTGCCATCCTGATTATTGTGACCGTTCGTCCAGTTGCGCTTGTGGTTGTAAGAGACGAGATCGTACAGGGTGAAGCCGTCGTGGGAAGTTACGAAGTTCACACTCTGATAGGCGTGATACGCGTCGGAACGAGTGTCGGGAAAGAAGTCGTCGCTGCCGTAGATGCGACGCATCAAGTCAGGAACCATCCCCGGATCGCCTTTAACGAAACGGCGAATATCGTCGCGAAACCTTCCGTTCCACTGAAGCCAAGTCAGGCCTGGAAAACCGCGCCCAAGTTGGTAAGCCCCGGTGTCCCAGGGCTCCGCGATCAAATGTAGCGGGCCAAGTTCCGGATCAGCTGCAATTTCACTGAAGATGGGAGCGTCTCGCCAGTTGAGAGATCCATCCGCATTGCGGCTAAATACCGACGCCAGATCAAAGCGGAATCCGTCGACACGCATATCTTGCTTCCAATAACGCAAGCTGTCCATCACCATCTTGCGCACGTGCGCCTGGCCGAAATTCAAGGTGTTGCCGGTGCCGGAGTAATTGGCGTAGGGATTAGCCGGGTCGGAGGACAGCATGTAGTAGCCGGCTGCATCGAGACCTTTGAAGCTGTAGATCGGTCCCCTGTGGTCACCCTCGCAGGTGTGGTTGTAAACGACGTCGAGAACAATCCCGATACCGGCCTGGTGAAATGCCTTTATCATGTTTTTAAATTCAAGGTGTTGTTCATCGTCTTCGCGGGACGTGGCGTACTGCCCGTGAGGCGCGAAGAAGTTCAAGGGCATGTAGCCCCAGTAGTCGCCTTGTTGTGGATCGCGTTGAAAAATCGGCATCAGCTCAACAACTGTGATCCCGAGTTCCAAGAGATAAGGGATCTTTTCCACTAGACCGGCGTACGTGCCGGCGCGAGATGCATCCACGCCAGAATTGGGATTCTTGGTGAATCCCTTCACATGAAGCTCATAGATGACCGCATCAGACTCGTGATATGGAGACTGATCTCCCTCCCTATCAAATCTCGGCCCGCGACCAGTCAGCACTCCCAGAGGCGCGCGTCCAGCGTTTGGTCCTTCTCGCATAGCCAGCTCGCGATCAAAACCGGGTGGAAAGAAAATGCACTTCGCATAAGGGTCGAGGAGAACCTTCTGGGGGTCGAAGCTATGCAGTTGAGGAATGGTCTCGCCCGACACTGAATATGCGTAATAACGGGCCTCACCAATTTCTGTGATCGGAATTCGGCAGTGCCATATCCGTCCTGACTTGTTATGCAGAAAGTCGAACCGGAAGGTCAGAACGGGGTTCACCAAATCGGTTGCGGAGAAAAGCAATAGAGCGACACTCTCCGCATGTTCGGAGTGGACGGCAAAGTTGAACGCCTGCTCCTCCTCAATCCAGCTAACTCCAAGCGGCAACGGAGTGCCTTCAGCCTGCTCCCATGTCGGACGTTGCGTAGGTGTGCCTCTCTGAAACCTATTCCTGTAGCGGCTGTACTCTCTCAAAAATATAGCTTCCTATCAGGCTGGCTCGATCTCAAAGCTGCACCACAAAATAGGCAGGGTGCAGCAACGAAGCCAGCAATTTGCTCAAGCCGTTCCAAAGGATTTGCACGCCGATGCAAACCAGCAGGAACGACGAGAGCTTCAGAATTACGTTCATCCCGGTCGGGCCAATCACGACCGCCAGGCGATCTGCGAAGCCGTAGCAGATGTAGATGGTTGCCGCAACGAAAGCACAACCGATCGCCGCCGCAACAATCGCCACCACGTTTGATCCGAGTTGCCGGGGTTCATTTGCGCCCAAGGTGATCGCAACCGAGATCGAGCCCGGCCCGACCGTCAGGGGCAGCGTCAGGGGATAAAACGCTTCATTTAGAACATTAGCGCTGCTGACGGTACGCCCCAATGCGCTTCGGTCATTTTCGTCCTTCTGCTTCAGCATCGCCCAGCCGGTAGCAATTACGATAAGCCCGCCACCGACCTGCACCACCGGAATCGAGATTCCGAAAAATGTGAGCACGTGCGAGCCAACAGTGAAGGACGCGATCATCAGGATGAAACTGTTCACCGCGATGCGGCGGGCCAACCATCTGCGAATCTGCGGCGTGTAATCTCTCGTGAGCGCGAGAAAGAACGGAGCCCCTCCGATCGGGTCCACGATCGGAAAGAGCGCGCTCACGACCAGAAGAATACTTTGGGCAGCTTGAATCAGGAGAGCGCTCCTCTCAACTCCGGACTCGGGAACCTAATGCATTGTTCACCATTTCCTGGGCTTCGCTCACGATGGCATTCAGATGCGTCTGGCTCTTAAAACTCTCGGCATATATCTTGTAGATGTTCTCCGTGCCGGAGGGCCGCGCCGCGAACCAGCCGCTCTGTGCCACCACTTTCAGGCCGCCGATGGGAGCATTGTTGCCCGGAGCTCTGGTCAGCTTGGCGCTGATCGGCTCGCCCGCAAGGTCGGACTCCTTTACCGCTTCCGGTGTGAGTTTTTGCAACTTTGCTTTCTGCTCGGGTGTGGCGGGCGCATCAATGCGTGTGTAGTACGACGTTCCGAACTCCGCCGTCAGTTCGAGGTAATGCTCTCCGGGATTCTTGCCGGTGCGGGCGGTAATCTCAGCTGCCAGCAGGTCCATGATGGGTCCGTCTTTGTCGGTCGTCCACACTGTGCCGTCACGTCGAAGAAAACTGCCGGGCACAAACCATTTGAAGCCCACCGGCACTTCGCGTAGTTCACGGCCAAGCTTTTTGACGACCCTGTCGATCATGCTGCTGCTCACCACGGTCTTTCCAATTACGGCATTCTGGCGCCACTGTGGACGGCTCGTGAGCAAGTATCTAATAGCCACGGCGAGAAAGTGGTTTGGGTTCATCAGCCCCGCAACGGGCGTGACAATCCCGTGCCGGTCGGAGTCTGGATCGTTAGCAAAGGCCACCTGATATTGATCTTTCAACCGGACGAGGCTGGCCATTGCATATGGACTGGAACAATCCATGCGAATCTTGCCGTCGTGATCAACTGTCATGAACGAAAACGTCGGGTCAATCGTGGGATTAACGACGACGATGTCCAGTCCGTAAATGGAATTGATCGGCTCCCAATAGGGCCGCGCCGCTCCACCCAGGGGATCCACACCTAGCTTGAGATTGGCGCCGCGAATTGCATCCATACCAACGACGTTGTTGAGATCGCGAACGTACGGTAGAACGAAGTCTTCCTG
>MNGW01000155.1:14605-24147 GCA_001918935.1 Acidobacteriales bacterium 13_1_40CM_3_55_5
AATCCTCCGTCCTCAGGTGGGTTGTGCGACGGGGTTATGACGATGCCGTCAGCAAGATGTTCTTTACGGCCGCAGTTGTACACCAGAATTGCGCGCGAGATTACGGGGGTAGGAGTTACGCCGTCGTTTTCCTGAATGATTGTCTCTACGTTGTTCGCCGCCAGCACTTCGAGTGCGGTGCGCTGTGCAGGCCCGGAAAGCGCGTGGGTATCTTTTCCCATGTAGAGCGGGCCGTCAGTTCCCTGCTCGCGACGGTAGTCACAGATGGCTTGCGTGATGGCCAGGATGTGCGCTTCGGTGAATGTGCCGTGCAAGGGCGAGCCGCGGTGTCCATTGGTGCCGAAGCTGACTAGCTGGTTTGGATCACCCAAGTCGGGACGGCGTTCGAAATACTCCTTCTCCAGGCGAGCCACATCGATCAGCATCTGCTTTGGAGCCGGTTTGCCCGCGAGCGGTGAGATCGTCATTCCGTTCACCTCGCCCGTCTTTGATTTTGTTTCTAGCGTACTGGGCATGCTTCCACTTTCCAAATCTCGGCGGCGTATTCGCCGATAGTGCGATCACTCGAAAACTTCCCTGAGCTCGCCACATTCAGGATAGCCTTGCGCGCCCACTCGCCAGGATCGGCATACAAGGCGCCGAGTCGCTCGTGCGCTTGGCAATAAGACGTCAGGTCTGCCAGGTGCATGTAGTGATCGCCCATAGTCAAGAGCGTATCGCGCAGTGGGGCGAATATTCCTGGTTCGTTACGGCTGAAGTGATCCGAGAAAATGAGGTCCAGAGCGGCTCGAGTCTCCGGCTCATTTTCATAATGCCAGTGTGGGTCATACCACGCACGGCTGTTCTCGACTTCTTCCACGGTGAGGCCGAACAAAAACATGTTCTCCTCTCCCGCCTCCTCCGCCATTTCGATGGTCGCGCCGTCACGCGTTCCGACGGTTAAGGCTCCGTTCATCATGAACTTCATATTGCTGGTTCCGCTGGCTTCGTAGCCGGCAGTCGAGATCTGGTTGGAGACATCGCTGGCTGGGATCAGACGTTCTGCCAGCGAAACATTGTATTCGGGAAGGAAAATGATCTTGATTCGGCCGCGTGCGACAGGATCCGCATCAATCGTATCCGCCAAGTTGTTGATGAACTTTATGATGAGCTTGGCCAAGCGGTATGCCGGCGCCGCTTTGCCCGCAAAGAAGAACGTGCGCGGCACCATCTGGTCGGGATTTTTCCGTAGCCGGTTGTAAACGACAACGATCCGCAGCGCATTTAGCAGTTGCCTTTTGTATTCGTGGATGCGCTTGACCTGGCAATCGAAGATCGTGTCCGGGTCCACGATCTGCCCCGACGTCGCTTTGAGCCAATTGGCGAACTGCGCTTTGGCCTCCCGCTTTGACGTGAGGAACACTTCGCGAAAGTACTGGTCCTCGGAGAAGGGCTTGAGTTCGTTCAGTTGGCTTAGGTCGGTGATCCACCTTTCGCCAATAACGTGCGTGATCGCGCCGGATAGCGCGGGATTGGCTTCCAGTAGCCAGCGTCGCGGTGTCACCCCGTTGGTTTTGTTGCTGAAGCGTTCGGGAAACATTTCGGCTAGATCCTTGACCGTCATGGTCCGCAATAGTTTCGAGTGCACAGCGGCCACTCCGTTGGTGCTATGTGTGCCGACGATGGCGAGATTAGCCATGCGAATCTTGCGCTCGCTGCCTTCCTCCACAAGGCTCACGCGCTCCACGCGCCCCTCGTCCCCGGGAAAACGAACCCGAACTTCGTCGAGAAGCCGCCGGTTAATCCCATAAATAATCTCCAGATGCCGGGGAAGAAGTATCTCAAACCACGCGGCCGGCCACTTCTCGAGAGCTTCAGGCAGCAAGGTGTGATTTGTATAAGCAAGTGCTTTTTTCGTTAGGTCCCAGGCCTGATCCCATCCCAAGTGCGCATCATCCAGCAAAATTCGCATTAACTCAGCCACTGCCATGGAGGGATGAGTGTCATTGAGTTGGATCGCCACCTTCTCAGGCAGCATGCTCCAATCCGTGTTGTATCGCTGAAAGCGGCGCACCAGATCGGCAAGCGAACACGCAACCAGGAAATATTCCTGCAGAAATCGTAGTCCTTGCCCGACAGTCGTGGAATCGTCAGGGTAGAGCACCCTGGTTAGCGATTCCGCTTGAAGAGTCTCTCCCAGCGCACCCACAAAATCTCCAGTGCCGAATTGCTGAAAATCAAAATAATCCGGCGCGGCCGCCGCCCACAGCCGGAGAGTGTTGATGGTTTTGCCTCCATAGCCAACTACAGGACGATCAAAGGGTATGCCGATCAGACTCGATGGCCGGTGCGGGATGACATGAAAATTACCCGCTTTCAGCTCGAAGCTGACATTCAACTTGATTTCCACCTTCTCGTGGGGCCGTGCGATTTCCCAGGGATCGTTGTCGCGGAGCCAGTTGTCCGGGTTCTCCTTTTGCCATCCATCTACGATGGACTGTTTAAACATGCCGTACTCGTAGCGCAAACCATAACCCATCGCTGGAAGCTGCATCGTGGCCATCGAGTCGAGGAAGCATGCTGCGAGCCGGCCCAAACCGCCGTTGCCGAGACCAGCATCTGGTTCCTGCTCGAGCAGTTCAAGCCAGTCGATACTTTTTTCCTGAACCGCATGTTGCACCAGAGGATCGAGCAAGAGGTTAGTAACGTTATTGGCCAACGAACGCCCGATGAGAAATTCCATGGAGAGGTAATAAATGCGCTTGGCATTCGTTCCTTCATAAGTCGTCTTGGTCTGGACCCAGCGTTGCGCGAGGATGTCTCGCACGGATCTGGAGAACGCTTCAAAGCGTTCACGGGCACTCGCCACTTTCGGATCGATGACTCTGTCAAAAAGCAGATGGCGTTCGTAAAACGCGTTCTCCGTTCCGACAAATGGAGTCGGGCCGCATCCATAGTGACGGAGAAGTTCTGAAGGACTGGCTGCGCTCGTGGTCATGGGAACCACTTTTGTGGGCTTCGGACGCACTGTACTCTTCGTGCTCATTGGAGATCCTTCTGATGTGAGTGTCTGAAAATCGCTAGCGTCCATCGTCCGCAGCCGACAACTCCTCGCCTGCCCCTGACGTCGAAACAGGGGATCGTTCAGCCTTCTGTTCGGGAATCGACGACGTGGGTGTCGGCAGGCTTGATTGCTTGATAGTCTTGGCAATATTGCGAGCCAGGTTATGAGTGGCTCGCAGGTTGCCTCCGAAAAACCGGACGTTACCGTCAACAACCCGTTCCAGGATAAGACGGCCGTCTCGTGTGTAAAGCTGGCTACGGACTTTCAGCTTTGTAGCCCCGCTTACGGTGGTCACCGCACGTCGAGTCTCGCTGCCAGGTGTGTACTTCTGCACTGTTGTTTTCAGAATCAGGAGATCCGCAATATCGCGAGCGTTTCGATCACCACTTCGAAACACTTCTTTAAAGCGTCTGGTCTTCGCCAGCTCCTGCAAAAGATTCTCATAAATCGCGATTCTGAAGGCGGGTTCGAGAGTGACATCGCCGGTGACAATCTTGTCTACTTGCACGCACCATTGCGGGGCCGAGGGTTTACCGTCGGAAGGGGTCTTTGCTACTGCAGTTTGAGCTGCCAGTTGAGACGGCGCGGCAGCAAAAATGATCAAGATCGAGAGTACGACTGAGGTGAGTTTTTTATTTGCTTTCACTCTCGACCTCCGAAGTGCTTTGCTTCTTGGGTTGAACTTCTACCTCGGTGACATGGACGCCCTTGGCCACCAACTCATTCTTAATAACCTCGCCTTGTCCTTTGTTGAGCTGGAAAATAGCGCCGTGCAATCCGCCGTTGACGTCGAGATACTCCACCGTGAGCGTGTCGTACTTCTTGTGTGAGAAGAGACTGATCACCCGGCCTCCTCCAAACGGAGTTGCCGCCTTCCCCAATGTCATCGGAAGACCGCCAACTTGCTTGCTTTGCTCGCCGAGGAAGACAGCCTGGATGGAAGCTATACTTACTTGGTTGGTGGCGCCTCCACTTTTCTGGAATTGCAGAGTGTTGTCTTCAATGGTTAGATTCCCTGTAGTGTTGCCCGATACACCTTCGAGACCAAGGACATGTGTAACGCGAATCCCAGGGCTTCCGGCTACACTCACTGGCACGCTGGGATTCTGGGAAAGCATGGCTGTGCTGCACCAGACAAGCAGGATTGCGTAGGCCAGTAAGCGATCAATGAGGGAGGAAGCATTCGGATTATGTTCCGATGGAACAATCTTGCGATTCATGTTTCTCCAATCCCGACTCCTCCCGAGTTTTTTTCATCGTGGACTAAGCCTTGAGCATTCAAGGTTCCACATTCGGCGTCCGTGGGTCGGGGGTACGTGACACCAATGTAAGCAACTTAGGGTCATCTGTCACGAAGCACATGATCCACTCACCTCAAGATCTCAACCGGGTAATGACAAGACTTTGGCAAGTGGCAGGCAAACCAAGGTCGTCCTCTTGTCAGAAGATTGGCTGTTTGCCTTCCAGAATCATGCGCATCTTTGCATTTCGCCATCCCTGGGCACCCTAAGCACGTGCGCGGCACGAATGTCCTACCGCCTAGAAAAGCAAAAAGCAGCCTTTCTGGCATCTGCATCCTTCTATAACCCTCGCATTGCAGAATTGGATGCTCTTGTACAGAGGACGACTCTAAAACAGTTCTGCTGGCAAGCAGGTGAAGGCTAAAGATGAGCAGTGAATTGTGGGGTGGCTAAGCCCGGACGACGAGCGACTCCGCTTACTTTTCCGCTGGCTAAGTATGTTTGGGAATCCTGCCAACGACCTTCAGCAGCCGTTTGCGAAATTGGAGATCTCGCGCGAGTTCCAGCAGAATTCGGCGCTGCACTGCGGGATGCTTGGCAACGACTGAGAGTAGCTCATCCTGCAATTTTGTGTTACGGGAAATCTGCTTGAAAATGTCTCCTCGTAGCTCACGTCGCTCCTTCGAAGTATGTCCGAGGTTTTCGAAGAAGATTTGGGCGGTCCGTGGGTTCGTGAGTGAAACGACGGGAACACCGGAGCGAGTGCCAACTCTTGCTTTGGTCGTCATTTCAACTCTCTGATAACCCTAGTGCGAACGGTCCTTAAACTGAGTACGTGCTGATGAATTTCTTCCAGTATCGAAGACTGGAAGCTGCTTCAGCAATCTCGTGCCGTTCTTCTATATCCATATTTCCAGCCCGCGCCTGTTTCCATTCCGAACTGCGTTGGGCAATGGCCCAGAGTGCTGCTTCAATGTGAACATGGATTTTCACTATGCCGATTATTTTGACAACCGCCCCAGTACCGGTTACGAACGGTTGCTCTACGATTGCATGATCGGTGATGCCACGTTGTTCCAGCGAGCAGACATGGCAGAGGCGGGCTGGGCTGCCAATAACAATTCGCCTTGAGCACGAAGTGAGCATGAGCAAGCTTGCGTAAGACCCTGTCACTCGCTGGTCGGATCTATGTCTACGACCTTGGAAGTAGGAGGCAGGACGGTTGTTAACGACAAATGCGCATTCTCGCTGCATGTTGCATCGCTCCCTTTCTAGATTTGCCGGCAGGCGGCAGCTCTACAGCGAAAGTGATAAGGCAGCGTCTGACTTACGGGTGATGCGTTGGTATCTGTCCGGTCAGAAGCCACGTTCATTCTCATGAGGAATTGCGAGAGCCATTTCCACCGAGTAACATTCGCGTTCGTACCTATAATCTCCCACTGGCAACTTATCCGACTGCATTGAAGGAAGCGGCTCGTCTGCTCGATCAAAAGAAAACTAAAGAAGCCAGCGATGTGCTGCTTACGGCTTTGAATACCTTGATGGTCGTGGATAACGTCACTCCACTCCCGCTGGTCTCGCCCGCGAAGCGATTAACCAAGCCCAGACCGAGCGGCAAAAAGACAAAAACATGGCGCTGACACTTCTGGAAACGGCTAAAAAAGAAATTCAGCGCTCCAAGGAACTCGGATACGCAGGTCAAGACCAGGAATACGCCGCTCTAAACAACGACATCGAGAATCTCGAAAAGCAACTGAAAGGCAATGGAGATACGATGTCCGTGTTTTCCAGGCTCAAGGAGAAGTTGAGCGCCTTCGTCCACAGGCAATCCCGAGCGCAATCGTCATCGTTTAAGCGATGAACTGGACCAGGAAAAGTGAAGAGTTAACGGGAGGCGGATCGCCGGTCAAGCAGCTTCATTGGGCGATGCGCCTTCCGTCATAGCCCACCTGAGCAGAGTCTGGATCTCCCCTTGCAGATAATACCCCTTGCCGATCGAAGGCTCGACTACGCCCTCCGCGATTGCTTCGGGGAACAAATCGCGCGCCTGTTCATATCCCGGAATCTGCACTCGCTTGGCCAGTTCCATTACGTCTTCCTCTGGCATTTCGCGGCATGCGATTAGTGATAACAGCAGCATCAGGCCATCTGGACCCATGAACCTTTCCAGAGACAGCCCCTCGACGATACTGCGATCGGTTCGAAACTCGCGGAGACTGTCGTATTGGCACGCATAACTCTTGGATTTTGTTCCAGGGCCAGTCCCGAGGCGATGAACTAGCCTCAAACCTTTCAGCGCAGTGACCCCATCGACATCTTCGCCAGCCAACCATTCGACCCAGCCGTCCTCGATTCGGGTGATGAGTTCGCCGCAGGCACTGCATCTCCAACCGACCGAAACTTTCATTCGCATGTCTGTCCTCCCTCCGAAATTTGAAGCTGCCCTGTTAGGCCGCATTCTTGACTTGCCAAAGTCGAACATCAATCGCCGAGACGAGTTCTTGAAATTCATACGAAGCGTCGTGCCTGACATTGTTTATGAAAAATGTAGGGTGCCATTCACTCCACTGCGCACGCCTGCTGGAAAATCGTAGCCGATCTTGGTCGCGTATCCCTGAGTCATTAGTACCCGGCGGAGAGCGGTTGCGGGAAGATCCAAAAGAGTGGCTAATTCGAACAGCAGGGGTGTACCTAAACGCTGCTGATTTTCATAGATTCCATCGTGCATATCCCAGAAGCGTCCATAATCCGCTGCGAATTCGGCAGCCTCCGCCGCGCTTTCGGCATGGGGATGAAGTTCAGCCAGAGGGAAATTCCGAAAAACCAACCGAAGTAGCCGGCCATATTGCTTCTGTAGACTTTTGACGATGTAATAAGCAATTCCGCAGTGAGGGCATTCGTAATCCCCGTACTCCACCACAGTCACCGGTGCATCTTCATTCCCTTGAATGTGATCATCTGGCGTGACAGGAACTTTCAGAACAGCCATAACTAATTCTCTCTGTATGCAGATCGTCCAGCACCGGACACGTCGCAGAAAATTATTACTTTAAGGGTGAGGGCGGGCAAGTCGCGCCTGCCGCGCCCCAGGTGGCGCATACTTTGTGACTGTCGCCAGGAATGGTTCAGCAGCCTTGGGTGGAGGAACTTTGCCGTTCAGAATGGTTTCAAACGGGACCATTTTTCCGAGCAGCACACGAGTTTCGTCCTTATCCTGTTTAATGACGGATCCGCTCAAATCAATTCCCGCAAATAGCCCTCTGGCACGGGAATAAGTTAATACTTCAGCCTTCATCTTCCAGTCCGTGCCAGCCTCAGCATTACGGCCGACAGGCCCTGCCGCGGCGGAGGC
Organism: Acidobacteriales bacterium 13_1_40CM_3_55_5; assembly: GCA_001918935.1. Taxonomy (GTDB): domain Bacteria; phylum Acidobacteriota; class Terriglobia; order Terriglobales; family Acidobacteriaceae; genus 40CM-3-55-5. The sequence goes on from MNGW01000155.1 coordinate 22,242, forward strand.
ATCGACTCCGATCTTGAATTTGCTTGAGAGCAGATGGTCCATGCCTTTTTGGTTCATGACCAGCATGACGAGATCAACAGCCTGGCCTCCGAACTGCAACCCCCAACTACCTCCTGTCAGGAGGATAGGGGCCGGTGCGCTCCAGCCATTAGCGGTTCGGCAGGTCGCCACGCCCTTTCCGTAATGGCCGCCAATTCCGAGGGCAAATTTAACCATCGAAGGAACTACAACAATGCACTTCGCATCGTTCAAGATTTCCTCTGGGATACCCTTGTCAGGCGCGCTCATGATTTCTTGCAAGATATTTGCTGATGCTTTAAGGCGCTTCGCGATTTCCGAATCGTCCTTCGCGGAATCCTCAGCTGGTAAGGCCCACGCTATGGTCGAGAGCGCGAACAGTAATGTGCTCATCGCAACAAAAGAGTTGCCGAATATTCTATGGATGTACTTCATTTGCTGCCTCGTTTCAGGGTCGATTAGCGGCCCAGTGGTGAATATAGCGACCCGCCAAAGCCCACAACAATTCCTCGGCGGAATGAATCAAGTCTCGGAGAGTGGGCATACAACTCGATTCGCTACAGGTGAGAGCTACTTGTATGACCTTTGAAATAGAGGATCGGGAAGGCGAGCGACGAACTGCTCTAGTGTTTCCCTTCCAGGAATTTACGGGCTTTCTCAAGTTCTTTCCGCCGGCTGGCGTCCACCTTGGGATAACTCAGGTTCAACTTCTCGAGAGTATCAATGATCGCGGACGCCACTAGCAGCCGAGTGAACCACTTGTTGTCAGCCGGCACTACGTACCACGGGGCGGCAGGTGTGGCCGTGTTCTGGATCATGTCTTCATACGCGTGCATGTAGTCGTCCCAGTATTCGCGTTCATGAATGTCGGCGGCGGAAAACTTCCAATTCTTTTCCGGTTCGTCCAGGCGGGCAAGAAAACGTCTCGCTTGTTCTTTTTTAGAAAGGTTGAGGAAGAACTTGCGGACCACAATCCCGTTGCGAGTGAGATACCGCTCAAAAGCGCACATGTCCTCGAAACGTTCTTCCCATATCTTCTTGGTAATCAGGGACGGCGGGATCTTCTCGTTCTGCAGTAAATCAGGATGAACCCGCACAATCAGCACTTCCTCGTAGTACGACCGATTGAAGATCCCGATGCGCCGGCGCTCAGGAATGCGCTGCATGGTTCGCCATAAGTAATCATGCTGCTGCTCCTCGCTGGAAGGGGCCTTGAACGAATACGCCTGACATCCCATCGGATTCACTCCCGCCATCACATGTTTAATGACGCCATCTTTGCCCGACGCGTCCATACCCTGAAAAATAAGCAAGACTGCCCATTGATCCTGCGCGTAAAGCTTGTTTTGCAAGTCGGCAAGCTGTTCCAGACTCTTCTGCAGGGCCGCAGTCGCGTGCTCCTTCGACCGAATGCCCGCGGTATCGGCAGGATCGAAGTCTCTCAACTTGAAATGCTTGCCACGCTCTACGCAGTACGCCTTCGCCAGTTTCCCTAATTGTTTCATCGCAAGTTATTGTAGATGTAAAACGTGGGTGCGGAGTCTGCTACGGGGAAGAATATCGCGCGACGGTTTACGCAGTTTGGGCGGATGGGTAATGCAGGCTGCCGATGGGCAATCGATAAGATCCGGAAACTTTGTGATGGTAGCGGGAACAAGACGTAGTCTAAAGCTCTTCAAGAACTCCGCCTGGTTTTTCCCGCGACCATCACCTCGAAAAATGTTGTAAGCTGGACTATGACCAGCCTGAGGTCCAAACTGCCAGAGTTTGGTTTCTCTATTTTGGGCTCTGCTGGGATGGCGGTTCAAGCGACACGATGTGAATGGTGTTGGTGTCGGGGTCCATCTGAATAATAAGCGCCACCTGCTGGTCTTCGTAACCTTTTAGC
>MNGW01000047.1:0-342 GCA_001918935.1 Acidobacteriales bacterium 13_1_40CM_3_55_5
CGACCAATTGCGCTCGCTGCTCAAGATCTATCCGCAAGCCAAGTGGCACGTTTATGAACCGATAAACCGCGACAACGTCCTTGAAGGCGCAAAGCTCGCGTTCGGACAACCGGTAGAGACGCAATACAAGCTCGAAAACGCGGACGTAATCCTCTCGCTCGACGCTGACTTCTTATACGCAGGCTTCCCGGGTTTCACCCGTTACGCTCGCGACTTCGCCAAACGGCGCGATCCTGATGCCGGAAACATGAATCGGTTATACGCGGTTGAAAGCACGATGAGCTCAACTGGAGCGAAGGCGGATCATCGCTTGCCGCTTCCTGCGACCCAGATCGAAACTCG
>MNGW01000047.1:403-29785 GCA_001918935.1 Acidobacteriales bacterium 13_1_40CM_3_55_5
CGTTGTGATCGCGGGAGACCATCAGCCGCCGGTCGTCCATGCGTTGGCTCACGCCATGAACCAGGCGTTGGGGAACGTCGGACGCACAGTTGTCTACACCGATCCGGTAGACGCCAACCCCATCAACCAAACCGAATCATTGAAAGACTTAGTCGCCGACATGCGATCCGGCAAAGTAGACCTGTTGATCATCATGGGCGTGAATCCCGTCTACGATTCCCCTGCCGACCTGGCTTTTGCCGATGCCTTGAAGAACAGCAAGATTCCCCTGCGCGTTCATGCCGGCCCCTACCAGGACGAAACAGCAGAGCTCTGCCATTGGCACATCAACGAAGCGCATTACCTCGAAGCTTGGGGCGATACTCGCGCCTATGACGGCACCGTGAGCATCGTGCAACCGCTGATCGCGCCTCTCTACGGAGGAAAAAGTTTTTACGAACTGACCGCACTGGTCGCGGGTTCAGAGGCGACCGGTCACGAAATCGTGCAGGCGTATTGGCAGAAACAACATCCCGGCTCTGACTTCGACGCCTTCTGGCGACGCTCCTTGCACAACGGGTGGATAGAAGGAACGGCCTTTGAACCCAAGCAAGTAAAGCCGACAACCTCGAATTTCTCCGCTCCACGCCATACCGATTTCTCCGATCCCCGTAATACCGATCAAAAGAATCTCGAAATCAATTTCCGTCGCGATCCTTCTATCTACGACGGACGCTTTGCCAACAATGGCTGGCTGCAAGAACTTCCCAAGCCCATGACCAAGATGACTTGGGACAGCCCGGTGTTGATTGCTCCCGCCCTCGCAGAACGTATGTCACTCAAGAGTGAAGACGTCGTTGAGCTGGAGCTCAACGGTAAGAAGCTCACAGCCCCAGTCTGGGTACAGGCAGGCCATCCCGACAATTCCGTCACCGTGTTCCTGGGCTACGGACGCCGCCGCGCTGGCCGCGCCGGAACCGGCGCAGGTTTCGACATGTACTCGCTGCGCAACAGCGCGACGCCTTGGTCCGTGACCGGCGTCGCCATTCGCAAAACCGGAGCAACCTACAAGCTCGCCTCCACACAGGGATATCAGTCAATGGAAACTCCCGACGGCGGCAGTCGTCCGCTAGTGAGATCTGCGAGTCTCGAGGAGTACCACAAGGAACCAAACTTCGCGCGAGAAGAAGAGCCGCCAGCGGCGCTGACGCTCTATCCCGGATACGACTACAAAAAAGAACCCTACGCCTGGGGCATGGCCATCGACATGAACGCCTGCGTAGGCTGCAACAACTGCATCGTGGCCTGCCAGTCAGAAAACAATATTGCCGTTGTTGGCAAAGAGCAGGTGGTTCGCGGACGCCACATGCATTGGCTCCGCGTGGACACGTATTATCAGGGCGACCGCGCCAATCCCCGCGGCCACTTCCAACCCGTCCCCTGCATGCACTGCGAAAACGCTCCCTGCGAAGTGGTGTGTCCTGTCGGCGCCACCGTGCACAGTACCGAAGGCCTGAACGACATGGTCTACAACCGCTGCGTCGGCACGCGCTACTGCTCCAACAATTGTCCTTACAAAGTGCGGCGATTCAATTTCCTGCTGTTCCAGGATTGGGAGACGCCGCAATACAAAATGATGCGCAATCCCGATGTCACCGTCCGCAGCCGCGGCGTGATGGAGAAGTGCACATACTGCGTCCAGCGCATCAACGAACATCGAATTGACGCCGAGCGCGAAGACCGCAAGATCGGCGATGGCGAGTTGCAAACTGCCTGCCAGCAATCCTGCCCCGCCAAGGCGATCATTTTCGGCAACATCAACAATCCCAACAGCAAAGTTTCAAAGCTGAAAGCCAACGCGCGAAATTACAGCCTCCTTGCGGACCTGAACACTCGGCCTCGCACCACATATCTAGCGGAGATACGCAATCCCAATCCGGAGTTGGAACGTTAGCGGAACCCATGGACGAGCCAAGACAATCCGCGCCGGTAATCGAGCCTGGGCACACCTTCGCCACGGTCACAGACAAAATCAGCTCCATCGTGCTCACTCGCCCGACGTCCAACGGATGGTTCGTTGGATTCGGCCTCGCGTTTCTGGTCTTCATGGGCGGGCTCTACGCCATCGGCTATCTGTTCGTTCGCGGAGTCGGAATTTGGGGCGTAAATATCCCCGTCGGCTGGGGATTCGCCATCGTCAACTTTGTCTGGTGGATCGGAATCGGACACGCCGGAACTCTGATTTCCGCCATTCTCCTCTTGCTGCGCCAATCGTGGCGTAACTCCATCAACCGTTTTGCCGAAGCCATGACCCTGTTCGCTGTCTCGTGTGCCGGCCTTTTTCCCATACTTCACCTGGGCCGCCCCTGGCTGGCGTACTGGCTCTTTCCCTACCCCAACACCATGAACGTCTGGCCGCAATTCCGCAGCCCGCTGGTGTGGGACGTATTCGCGGTCTCAACATACTTCACTATCTCGCTGCTTTTCTGGTTCATCGGCCTGATTCCCGATCTCGCGACTCTGCGCGATCGCTCAGAAAATCGCGCCGCCAGAATTATTTACGGAATGCTGGCCATGGGATGGCGTGGCTCCGCTCGCCACTGGAGCCGCTACGAAACCGCCTATCTCCTGCTCGCCGGACTAGCCACACCGCTGGTGCTCTCCGTTCATACTGTGGTGAGCTTCGATTTTGCCATCAGCATCATTCCCGGCTGGCACACCACAATTTTCCCCCCGTACTTCGTGGCCGGCGCGATCTATTCAGGCTTCGCCATGGTCCTGATGCTGGCCATCCCAATCCGCAAAATTTATGGCCTGGAAGATTTCATCACCGATCGCCACCTCAATAACTCCGCCATGGTAATGCTCGCCACCGGCCTGATCGTCGCTTACGGCTATGGCATAGAAGCCTTCATGGGCTGGTACAGCGGCAACCGTTACGACTCGTTTCTGCTTTGGAACCGCCTGCATGGTCCTTACGCGCCTTTGTACTATCTCCTTCTCATCTGCAATATCGGAATTCCCCAAGTCCTCTGGATCCGCAAGCTGCGAACCAGCCCGCTAGGCCTATTCCTGGTTTCAGGCGTGATTCTCGTCGGAATGTGGCTGGAGCGTTTCATCATCGTGGTCGTCAGCCTGCACCGCGACTTCCTCACGTCGTCGTGGGGAATGTACTACCCCACACGTTGGGACTGGCTGACTTACATCGGCACCATTGGATTATTCCTCTCCGCAATGTTCCTGTTCGTACGCATTCTGCCCATGATTTCCATTTTCGAGATGCGCACTCTGCTGCCGCAAGCCGAGGTGAAACCGGAATGAAGCGCACTCCGATTTACGGCATGATGGCCGAATTCGATTCGCCCAGCGACCTCGTTGCCGCGGCGCGCCGCACATACGAAGCCGGCTACCAAAAAATCGACGCCTACAGCCCCTTCCCCATCGAAGAACTAGCTGAGGCCATCGGCTTCCACAGCAATGCTGTCCCCTTGGTCGTCCTCATCGGCGGATTGATAGGCTGCTTGTCCGGATATGCTCTCCAGTATTGGATTTCCGTCATCACCTATCCCATCAACGTAGGCGGCAGGCCTCTACACTCATGGCCCGCATTCATCGTGGTCACTTTCGAAATGACCATCCTTTTCGCAGGCCTGGCCGCGGTCCTCGGCATGCTGGCTCTCAACGGCCTTCCCATGCCCTATCACCCGGTATTCAACGTCCCGCGATTCGCCTTCGCTACGAAGGACAGATTTTTCCTGATGATCTTTTCCACTGACCCCAAATTCAACCCGGTCGACACGCGCCGCTTTCTGGAAGGTTTAGGTCCACGGTCAATTTCGGAGGTGCCCAGTTAGCATCACGCCGCACTTCCGCAACTTCTTCCCGATGCTCTTGGCCATCATCCTGCTCGCAGGTTGCCGTCAAGACATGCACGACCAGCCACGTTTCAAACCACTGGCCGAGAGCACTTTCTTCACCGACCTGCGCTCCGCCCGTCCGCCCGTCGATGGAACAGTTGCTCGTGGTCAATTGCGCGAAGACGCATATTTCTACACCGGAAAACTCGGCGCGAACCCAGGCGACTTCATGCCCTTCCCGATCAGCCTCGATGTGCTCACGCGCGGCCGCGAACGCTTCAATATTTATTGCGCCCCCTGTCACTCGCAGACAGGCGATGGCAACGGCATGATTGTCCAGCGCGGATTCCGTCCCCCGCCTTCCTTTCACACCGACCGCCTGCGCAAAGCGCCGCTGGGATATTTTTTCGACGTCATGACTAACGGATTCGGCGCAATGCCCGACTACGCTTCGCAAATTCCGCCGCGCGATCGCTGGTGCATCGTTGCCTATATCCGCGCTTTGCAATTGAGCCAGGGAGCGACTACTTCAGATATTACCGCCGGACAGCAAATCCCGTCCGCGCCACCAGAGTTTCGTGGTGATCCCGGCTCCGGCGCCACTCTTCCGGAAATTGAGCCCAGATCGCAGAATCAAAACGAGGAACACAAATGACCGCGGCGCGCCTCGACAATCTCGATCTGATGGCTCCGCCAATAGTAAAGACCATCCAGCGCCGCTCGTTGATCGTTGGCGTAATCTTTGCCGTTCTTTCCGCGATTGGCGCGCTTCTCCGCCCCGAGGAATTCTTCCGCGGCTACCTTATCGGATACATGGCGTGGCTGGGAGTCACTCTGGGATCGATGGCGATCCTCATGCTCCGACATTTAACCAAGGGCGGATGGGGCATGGTAATCCGCCGCATCCTTGGCGCCGCAATGCGCACAGTCCCACTGATGGCATTGCTATTTCTCCCCATCCTGTTCGGCTTGCCGAAACTGTATATCTGGGCGCGCCCTTTGAACTCGATCGCGGACCCACACGTTCAAGAACATTTACGCGAACTCACACGAAACTATCTCTCGATACACGGATTCGTAATCCGCGCGGTGTTCTACTTCCTGATCTGGGGCACCCTGGCATTTTTCCTGACCAAATGGTCCGCCGAGCAGGACCGCCCCACAGTGCGTGACAATACCCGCCGCTTCAAGGCAGTCAGCGCCGCGGGATTGATTCTCTATGCTTTCACCATCTCATTCGCGGCCATCGACTGGGTAATGTCCCTCGACCCCAGCTGGATTTCCACCATCTACGGCCTCTTGTTTTTGATTGGACAGGTTTTGTCGGCGCTGTGTTTCGCGGTCGTCGTCGAAAGAATTCTCTTCGACTACAAGCCCATGTCCCAACTCTTGAAGCCCGACTACGTCCACGATCACGGCAAGCTCATGCTCGCCTTCGTCATGGTGTGGGCCTACTTTGAGTTCTCGCAGTGGCTCATCATATGGGCCGGAAACTTGCCCGAAGAGATCACCTGGTACGTGCGCCGTCTAACAGGAGGCTGGGGATCGATTGGACTCACGCTCGCCATGTTCCACTTCGCTGTGCCCTTCGTATTGCTGCTTTCTCGTCCCTTCAAGCGCGACGTGCGCAGGCTCGCGTTGCTGGCAACCTGGCTGATCGTCATGCGCTATCTCGACCTGATCTGGATTATCGAACCAAACTTTTCCAAAACATTTCACCTGACCTGGGCGGACGTGATAGTCCCCCTCGCCATTGGCGGCTTGTGGCTGGCTTATTTTTTCCGCAACCTGAGTGCGATGCCGCTGGTGCCAGCCTATGACGTTTCTGCGTCAGAAGTATTGGAACCGGCACATGAGTGACGAATTAAACCTGCACCAAGAACACGACGAAGTGTCCTACGAACGCGAAGACCTGAGTCCTCGCGGGATTTTTGCTTTTCTGATCGGCCTGGCGCTGGTTGGGGTGCTCATCCATTTCGCTTTGAAGGGAATGTATGGCTATCTCGACTCTTACCAGAAGCAGCACCAGCCGCCGCTCAACCCCATGGCAAGTCAAACCGAAAATGACTCCCGCAAAGTCTCCAACGCAGACATTGCAAGATTTCCCCAGCCTCGTTTGGAAACCAACGAGCGCCTGGAGATCAATGACTTCCGTCTTCAGGAAGAAAAAACTCTAAACAGCTACGGCTGGGTAGATAAACAGGCAGGAGTTGCGCGCATTCCGATCGACCGCGCCATGGAGTTGCTGGCGCAGCGCGGATTGCCCACTCGCCCTCAAGCGGGAGCGGTCCCTCCCTCTCCATTGAATACGGCGAGACAAGTCGCCACCCGTTCAGACACCAGCCAATCACCGAAGCCGAGTAAAAAGGGAAAGGAAGTAAAGCAGTGAGCAGTAAAACAAATTCGCAACCGCTGATGATCGCCGCGATTCTGCTCGCGATACTAACCCTCTGCTCCGCAGCACTGGGCCAGGGTATGACCAAGGGCATCATGTCGCCGCCCGCCAATGTCCGCCCGCCAGGATTGAAAAATGTTGGCATCGAACAACACTTGAATGAACACATACCGCCCGAACTCATCTTTCGAGATGAAAACGGAAATCAAGTTCGTTTAGCTGATTACTTCGGCAGAAAGCCGATGATCCTCAACCTCGTCTACTACCAGTGCCCCATGCTTTGCGGTGAAGTCCTTAGTGGACTGGAAAGCGCCCTCAGGGTGCTCAAGTTCGATGTCGGCAACCAGTTCGACGTGCTTACCGTCAGCTTCGATCCCCGCGAGACCCCGGCGATGGCAACCGCAAAGAAGGCAGAATTTGTGAAGCGATACGGACGTCCCGGCGCAACCCAGGGTTGGCATTTCCTGACCGGACCGCAGCAATCCATCGATGCGCTGACCAAAACCGCAGGTTTTCAGTACGAGTACGATGCCAACTCCGGCCAGTTCGCGCACACCACCGCAATCATGGTGCTCACACCGGAAGGCCGCATCGCGCAGTACTACTACGGTGTCGAGTACGCTCCCAAAGATTTGCGCTTGGGATTAATCCAGGCTTCCCAGAACAAAATCGGAAATCTGGCAGATCAAGTTTTGCTTTACTGCTATCACTACGATCCCGCGACCGGCAAATATGGGGCCGTCGTCATGCGAATTTTGCGGTTGGCGGGCGCGGCCACCATCTTGACGCTCGGCTTGTTCATGATTGTAATGTTTCGCCGAGGCTCATCCACTGGTTCGACCAGCAGAACGGGTCACGTAACCCGGCCACGTAATTATGTTTGATAATTTTCCACTTTGGCCGGCACGCGCCTCCACTACCGCGGGGAATGTGGATGCCCTCTACATTTTTCTAGTCGTGCTTTCCACATTCATGAGCGTGGCCATCTTCGTGATGATCTTGGCCTTTGCCGCCAAGTATCGTCGCCGTCCCGGCCACGCTGCCGAGCAGATTGAAGGCTCGACGATATTGGAAATTACCTGGTCGGTCATACCATTCGGAGTTTTCGTGGTCATCTTCGTGTGGGGCGCGGTCATCTTTTTCCAAGAGCGCACTCCTCCCCGCGGAGCCACCGAAATCTACGTCGTAGCTAAACAATGGATGTGGAAACTCGAGCACGAAGAAGGCCATCGCGAAATCAACGAACTGCACGTGCCCGTGGGACGCGACGTCAAAATGATTCTGACCTCGCAAGATGTCATCCACAGTTTCTATGTCCCCGCTTTCCGTATCAAGCAGGACGTGGTCCCTGGCCGCTACACCACCGCTTGGTTCCGTCCCACTCGTCCCGGGACCTACCATCTTTTCTGCGCCGAATACTGCGGCACACAACACTCCGGCATGATCGGACAAGTCGTGGTCCTGGAACCATCGCAATATGAAGCCTGGCTCAGCGGCGGTGGTACCACCGGCTCGCTGGCATCCACAGGACAGGCTCTCTTCCAGCAACTGGGCTGCAGTACCTGCCACAGGTCTGATACCCAGGGGCGTGGTCCCAATTTAGCGGGAACGTTTGGTAAGCCGGTGTTGCTGGATGACGGACAAACTGTGATCGAAGATGAAAACTACATTCGCGAATCCATCCTGAATCCCTCGGCAAAGATCGTTTCCGGCTTCAAACCAATCATGCCGCCCTTTCAGGGAATCGTGAGCGAAGAGCAACTGAATGCGCTCGTGGCTTATATCAAATCCTTAAATCAGAATCCGTCAGGAGCTGCTGGCAGCCCCACGCTGCTTCCGGCGGGCACACAACCTCAAGCACCAAAGGTGCAATGAACATGGCTACCGTAGTAAATCCCGTCACCGAACGCGAGAATTATTTGAACCAGGAATACGGTGTACGGTCGTGGTTGCTTACCACCGACCACAAGCGCATCGCACTGCTCTACCTGGCCTCGATTACGTTCTTCTTCTTTGTCGGCGGATTATTCGCCCTGCTGATTCGTCTCGAGCTGCTCACTCCTGCCGGCGATCTGGTTCAAGCCGACACTTACAACAAGTTGTTCACCATGCATGGCCAGATCATGGTGTTCTTCTTTCTGGTTCCTTCCATCCCCGCTGTTCTGGGAAACTTTCTTGTTCCCCTGATGATCGGGGCCCGGGATCTGGCCTTCCCCAGAATCAATCTGCTGAGCTGGTACCTCTACATCATCGCCGGCATTCTCATGATGCACGCCGTATTGACCGGCGGCGTGGACACCGGCTGGACCTTCTACACCCCGTTCAGCACAGCCTTCAGCAACACAAAAGTCATTGAAGCCGGACTTGCCATCTTTGTCGTTGGATTCTCCTCCATTCTCACCGGGCTGAACTTCGTCGTGACCATTCATCGAATGCGAGCCCCAGGAATGACTTGGTGGCGCCTCCCACTATTTATCTGGTCGATGTATGCCACTAGCATCATCTTTCTGTTGGGCACTCCGGTTCTGGCTATCACGCTAACCCTGGTGATCTTCGAACGCGCCTTCCACCTTGGAATCTTCGACCCGACCCGCGGGGGCGACCCTTTATTGTTCCAGCACCTGTTTTGGTTCTATTCCCATCCCGCGGTTTACATCATGATTTTGCCCTCGATGGGCATCATCAGCGAAATTGTGCCTTGCTTTTCGCGCAAGAGAATCTTCGGCTACAGCTTTGTGGCGATGGCGAGTATTGGGATTGCCGTCCTTGGATTTCTGGTGTGGGCACATCACATGTTTGTTGCCGGCATGTCCATCTATGCCGCTCTGATTTTTTCTTTCCTCAGTTACCTGGTTGCGGTTCCCTCCGCCATCAAAGTCTTCAACTGGACGGCCACTCTGTACAAAGGTTCGATTACATTCTCCACGCCTCTGCTGTACGCATTCGGCTTCATCGGCTTGTTCACCATGGGCGGCCTGACCGGCTTGTTCCTCGCTGCGCTTGGTGTGGATGTTCACGTCACCGACACTTATTTTGTCATCGCTCACTTTCACTACATCATGGTCGGTGGCGCGGTGATGGGATATCTAGGCGGCATGCACTTCTGGTGGCCAAAGATTTCCGGCCGCATGTATCCAGAAAGCTTGGGAAGGCTGGCGGCTCTGATCGTATTTATCGGCTTCAACCTGACCTTTTTTCCGCAGTTCATTCTCGGTTACTTGGGGATGCCCCGCCGCTACTGGCAATATCCTCCGGAATTCCAGGTCTTGAATGTGCTCTCAACCGCAGGCTCCACGATTCTGGCAGTGGGATACCTGTTGCCGATGGCTTATTTTTTATGGTCGATGCGCTACGGCAAGCACGCCGAACCGAATCCCTGGGGCGCAGCCGGTTTGGAATGGATGACGCCTTCGCCGCCTCCAACTTTTAATTTCGAGGAAACACCGCTGGTTACCTGGGAAGCCTACGACTACGGCAATATCGATCTTCCCAAGGAGGTCCCGGTTGAGCGATAGCCCAGCTATCGTCGAATCGCACAATCCGGAGCAACAGCACCACTTTGCTGACATGGAACAGCAACGCCAGGCCTCCTCGCTTGGAATGTGGCTATTCCTCGCTACCGAAGTAATGTTTTTCGGAGGTATGTTCTGCGCCTACCTGATTTACCGCTACTGGTACTACCCCGAGTTTGCCGCCGGCAGTAAGACTCTCGACATTCGGCTGGGAGCAATTAATACCGCAGTATTGATCTGCAGCAGCTTGACGGTCGCGCTGTCCGTTCGCGCCGCCCAGTTTGGCAAACGCAAGCTCTTGGTGACGCTACTAGTGGCGACTATCCTTCTCGGCCTGGTATTCCTGGGAATCAAAGGCGTCGAATGGGCCAGCAAATTTGAAGAGCACCACGTCCCCGGCTATTCCTTCCACTTCGAACCCCAGGCCCCCTCACACCCAAACACAAAGATCGATCCCCAGCGTATCCAGATTTTTTTCTCGCTCTACTTCGCTATGACCGGCATACATGCCTTGCACATGGTCATCGGCGTCGGACTCTTCGCGGTGCTAACTTTTTATGCCTGGAAAGGCCGTTACAATTCTGCTTATTACACACCCATAGAAAACGCCGGCCTCTACTGGCACTTTGTTGACATCATCTGGATTTACCTTTTCCCGTTACTCTACTTAATCGATCGTAAAAAGTGACCTATGTCTGAACATGTCGTCTCCACCAAACTCTACTATGCAATATGGATCGCACTGCTTGTCCTTACCGGTGTAACCGCCGGAGTCGCGTTCATTGACTTGGGCCCGTTCAACACCATCGTGGCGCTGACCATCGCCACGCTGAAAGCCGTGCTGGTTTTGCTTTTCTTTATGCATTTGAAGTACACCAGCGAGAAGATGACCAGCGTCGTAGTAATCTCCGCTCTTTTTTGGCTTCTGATTCTTCTCGCCCTCAGCCTGGCGGACTACACCACTCGCCCGCTCGGCGTGAACTAGTTATCAAGGACTTCTGCAACTGAGAACAAAGAACGGAGAACTGATTTGGCCAAGTCCTAATAATGGGCGCCCCGCTTCTCGCGCTTTTCGAGAAGTGGCGCTTTTCCCAGGAGCTGCCTCAGCCTTTCCAAGCGAAATTACGATATACTCCGCGTTTTACGCCAAGCCCAACTCGGGCCAGAGGTGAGACATGGCATTCTGCAACGCGTGCGGCGCGACGGTCGAACCTGGCGCAAAGTTTTGTCCCAAGTGCGGAGCAGCCGTGCCCGCCGCCGCAGTCGCTTCCACCCCTGCGACACCAGCACAAAGCAATGCTGTCAAAGTAATTCTGATAGTGGTCGCCATAGTTGTCGGGCTCTTTATTCTGGGCATCGGCACCGCTACTTTCATCGGGTGGCGTATTGCCCGCCACACTCGCGTCGAACAGGATCGCGGCAAAGTGCGCGTCGAAACTCCCTTCGGCACCGTCGAGAGCACCGACGACTCCGACGAAGCCGCGCGCAATCTCGGGATCGATGTCTACCCCGGCGCCCGCGCTCTGAAAGGCAAAGCCGCCAACGTCACCATGGGCTCCATGCATACCGTCGCCGCCGAGTTTGAGACCGATGATCCACCGGAACGCGTTGCCGAGTTCTACAAGAAGAAACTTCCCCACGCCAACATCGCGGTTTCCGACGCGAAGCACTACACAATTATTTCCCACGACAAGAAAAACATGTTCACCATCAACATCGAGCCGCAAGAGGACAAAACCCTCATCCACGTCGCCAACATCAGCGGCAATGCCGTCGCCGGCGGCGAATCCACGGACTAATCATCCCCGGACCCGCATGCCGGACAATTTTTCAGAACTCGCCCGCGCCGCCAAATCTGCTCCGGTGGACGCGGCGAGCCTGGCAACCGATCTCCGCCGCAATGTCCGCGGAGAGGTCCGTTTCGACGACGGGACTCGCGCCCTCTACGCCACCGACGGATCCAACTACCGCCAAGTCCCCATCGGCGTCGTCCTTCCTCGCGACGACGAAGACGTAATCGCTGCCATCTCCCTCGCCCGCAAGTATGGTGCTCCGATTCTTTGCCGCGGCGGCGGAACTTCGCTCGCCGGACAATGCTGCAATGTCGCCGTAGTCCTCGACATGTCAAAGTACATGGCCACGATCCTCGACGTCGATCCTGTCCAGCGGCTTGCTCGAGTGCAGCCTGGGGTCATCCTGGATCATCTCCGCAACGCTGCCGAGAAACATCGACTGACTTTTGGTCCGGATCCCGCCACTCACGATCGCTGCACGATCGGCGGCATGATCGGCAACAACTCCTGCGGCGTCCACTCCGTTATGGCCGGCAAGACTGACGACAACATCGAGCAGCTCGACGTCCTCACCTACGACGGCGATCGCATGACAGTGGGTTCGACCACCGATCAGGAACTCGAGAGCATCATCCGGCAAGGCGGCCGACGAGCAGAAATCTATACTGGACTAAAAACTCTCCGCGACCAATATTCCAATCTCATTCGCCAACGCTATCCCAATATTCCGCGTCGCGTTTCTGGATACAACCTCAACTACCTGTTGCCCGAGAATGGGTTCCATGTCGCGCGCGCGTTGGTAGGAAGTGAGGGGACGTGTGTGACTGTCCTTGAAGCCACTTGCCGATTGGTGGAGAGTCCGCCGGAACGCGTGTTGCTAGTGATTGCTTATCCCGACGTCTTCCGGTGTGCTGATCGCGTTCCTGACATCATGGCTCACAAGCCTATTGGACTCGAAGGCATTGATGACTTACTCGTCGAGTACACGCGGCGAAAGGGAATCAATACTGGAGGAGTCGAGCTGCTTCCCGAAGGCGGTGGCTGGTTGCTCGCGGAATTCGGCGCTCACACTTTGCGAGAAGCCGAGGCGCAAGCCCGCAAGCTGATGGCTGAGCTCAGCCGTGCTGCAAATCCTCCTAACTTGCGGCTTTTCACTGACACTCGACAAGCCAAGAGAATTTGGGAAGTACGCGAATCGTCGCTTGGAGTTACATCACATGTTCCGGGTGAGCCGCTGGCTTGGGAGGGGTGGGAAGATTCGTCCGTCGCTCCGGAAAAACTTGGGGACTATTTGCGGCAGCTGAAAAAGTTGATGGCTGAGCACGGGTACCGGGGCACGCTCTATGGGCATTTTGGGCATGCTTGCGTTCATACGCGCATTAATTTTGATTTGCAGTCGCAGGCCGGCATCGGCAAATACCGGAAGTTTGTGGAAGAGGCGGCGGACCTGGTTGTCAGCTTTGGAGGGTCTCTCTCTGGGGAACACGGGGACGGGCAATCGCGCGGTGAACTTCTTCCCAAAATGTTTGGGCCTGAGCTTGTCCAGGCTTTTCGCGAGTTCAAAGCTCTCTGGGATCCCGATTGGAAGATGAATTCTGGCAAAGTAGTCGAGCCTTATCGTCTTGACGAAAATCTGCGGCTTGGCGCCGACTATCATCCGTGGGAACCAACAACTCATTTTCGGTTTCCGGAAGATCATGGCAGTCTGCCCCGGGCTGCGCTGCGGTGCGTCGGCGTGGGGAAGTGCCGCCAGTATGACGGCGGGGTTATGTGTCCCAGCTTTCGAATCACTCGCGAGGAGGAGCATTCTACCCGCGGGCGCGCGCACCTGCTCTGGGAGATGACTAAGGGTGATGTCATTCGCGACGGATGGCATAACCGTGACGTCAAGCATTCGCTCGACCTTTGTCTTTCCTGCAAAGGATGTAAGAGCGAGTGTCCGGTCGGGGTGGACGTCGCGACTTACAAAGCCGAATTTCTTTCGCACTATTATCAGGGGCGTCTCCGTCCTCGTGGCGCTCATGCCTTTGCCTACATCGACGTGTGGGCGCGGATCGCTTCGCACTTTCCTGCCGTCGCCAACTTTGCTACTCAGCTTCCGGTGCTCCGCGACGTTACCAAAGTCGTCGCTGGGATGCCGCAGCAGCGGCGCATTCCGGCGTTTGTGTCGCAAACATTTCGCGCCTGGTTTGCGCAACGACAGCCGCGTAATCGCGATACTCCTCCAGTCCTGCTTTGGCCGGATACTTTTAACAACTACTTTCATCCTGTGGCCGCCCAGGCCGCGGTGGACGTTCTCGAGGCTGCGGGATTTCGCATTTTGCTGCCGAAAGTAGATCTCTGTTGCGGACGTCCGCTTTACGACTTCGGGCTCCTTGATCGCGCTAAACGTTTGTTGCGGCGGATTTTGGATGCTCTCGCCGCCGAGATCGCTAGCGGTGTTCCGCTTGTAGTCCTTGAGCCAAGTTGTGCCGCTGTTTTCCGGGATGAGCTGCTCAACCTCTTTCCTGATGATCCTGGTGCTCAGAAACTTTCTCGGCAAACGTTTCTTCTCAGCGAATTTCTGGAGAAAAAAGCTAAACACTTCGTGCTTCCTAAATTGCCTCGTAAAGCTTTGCTGCACGGGCATTGCCATCACAAAACGATCATGAAGATGACCGATGAGGAATCCGTACTTAAAAAAATGGGGGTCGATTTTCACGCTCCTGCCCCGGGGTGTTGCGGCATGGCGGGGTCGTTCGGGTTTGAGAAAGAGAAGTACGAAGTGTCGGTGGCCATTGGGGAACTCGAATTGCTGCCGGCTGTGAGAAAGACTCCGCCGGATTCTTTGATCATTGCTGACGGCTTCAGTTGCCGCGAGCAAATTTCTCAGTGTGCGGGGCGGGAGGCGTTGCATCTGGCTCAGGTAATTCAAATGGCACTCACGTAAGATCTCGGTTTCTAGTTTCCGGTGTCTAGTTTCTGGTTCCGGCCCCCTGGGAATCATGCGGAGCTAACATCCGACGTGGTGCACACAAAACCCCAGCGGCTAAAGCCGAGTTTTTTAGCGAACGTACGGCACGACTGAAGTCGTGCCCTTCCACAACGCTTGGCGCTTTCGCGCGGGACGGGCGGCCTCGGCTGTCCAGGGAGTAAAGCTCCGCGGCGGTTGGCGCGTACACGGGGACAGGCCGCACTTCTCGAAAACCACGAGAAATGGGGCACCCGCGTTTGCGAGACAGATGGAGAGCGGCGCTTGGGCGCCGGACAGGCGAGTCGCCTGTCGCTACGTGGGTTGGGGGCTGCCATATTGTGGATTAAAGCCTTAACTGAGGGGATGCACTCCGTGACGGGGAATTCCAAGCCCCGCGCACCATTCCAAGACTTCACTCGCGCGATCCATGACTTGATGGCCGTCCCGCATTCCGAACTGAAGAAACTTTATCGCTGGTATCTCTCCGATTCCATCAATGATCCCCATCACCACCCTTTCGCGAAGTACGCGAAAAGGATGGGGCACCCGGCAACACAAACTCCCAACACTAAAGCCGGAGCTGTCTGTGGTGAAGTACGGCACGGCTGAAGTCACGACCTTCCACAACCCGATTAGCCTTGCGGCGCGACTGTAACTCGTGCCCTGATACGAACCGCTAGGTCACGCGGGCAGGTCCTCTGTTTTGGACTCGTCTCTGGCGCCCCTTCGGGGCTTGTCCGGCGGTGCATCCGTACCCACGGCTGACGCCGTGGGCTGCATTCTTGTGCGCCGCTTCGCGGCTGGGTTCGGGGCGGAGCTTTGCTCCGGTGGACAGGCGAGTCGCCCGTCCCTACGTGTTCTGTGCTGGCGGTCGCTGCTTCCCATCACCCACTTTTTCGAGTACCGAAAACGATGGGTCAGCCACGGCTCAGTTTCTAGTTTCAGGTTTCTGGTTTCTGGTTTCTTCCGAGCGCAAATAAAAAGGGACACCACGCTTCCACTGAGGATGGGCGGTGTCCGTTACAACTTTGTTCGCGATAGGCGGCGGCTATTGATTCGAGGGTGGTTTCTCCGGAGACTGTTTGGGTGCGGTTGCGGCGGCGGCTTTGGGCTTCCAGAAATCTGGGTCGGCTTTGATCCACTCATCCTGAACATAGCTGATTCGGGGATTGAATATGAACAGGTTGGTTTGGCTGGTCTCGATGGCGGCGGCGGACAACTCTGCGGCTTTCTTTCCGCCCTCTGCGCCCATGGCGTCCTGGACCTGTTTGCCGGTGACGAATGACTTGTCAATTTCGGAGGCGGATTTCATGGGAGTGAATATCAGGTAGGTGTTGCCTTCGGGGCCGTACACGCCCTGAAAGGTAGCCCAGTGAACGTCGGGGATTTTGTCATAGGCTGCAACGTACATTTTGGCCAGTTCGTCAAAATCCTTGTCGTGACCGGGCTTCACCTGGAAGCGGGTGATCTCGAAATAGCGCATATGCGGGATGTCCACCGGGATGTGCAGGCTGTATTCCTCTTTGAGGGTAAAGACGCCGGCGTCGTAGTCGCTTAGCAGTTCACCGTCGGCGGCGGCGGCACGCTCGAGCGCGGAGGACAGGGCGGTATTTTTCTGAGTTGCCTGGTTATCTTTTTCCCAGGCGTCGAAGGAATCGTATCCGATGAGGAATAGCGAGCGTGGTTTGCCGGAGAGGGAATCGATGGTCAGATAGTGCGTTGGCCACTTGGCGCGAGTGAAGGCTTGAACAAAGGCGCTTTCCGATTTTTCATGCGTGGATCCGGCTTTGCCCGGTTTCAGGAACTCGCGGAAAATTACCAACACCTTGGGTGGTGGCGGCATGCCTGATGGTTTGTCCTGGGCCGTGACAATGCCCATACAACCGAATAGAAGAGATGCAGCTAACAAGAGCCCGGTGAATTTCTTCATGGATACTGCCTCCTTGTTGAATGCCGGATGAAGGGAAATCATGGGACGGTGGAAAAATCAGGTTATGAGGTCGGGCGGAGAGTATCTGAGAGATAGGTCGCTGTCAAGTTTCGTGACTCCGTCACCCGTCGTTTCGCAAAGTACGCGTTTCTGGCGCCCTTTGGGGCTTGTCCGGCGTTGCATCACTGCCCACGGCTGGCGCCGTGGGCTGCATTCTTGCGCGCCGCTTCGCGGCTGGGTTGGGGGCGGAGCTTCGCTCCGGTGGACAGGCGAGTCGCCTGTCCCTACGTGGGCCGTGCAGATGCGTTTTAACGTGGGCCGTGCAGACCGTTTTAACCTGGGCTGTGCAGACCGTTTTAACCTGGGCTGTGCAGGCGCATTTTAACGTGGGCTGTGCAGACCGTTTTACATGCGGACGCGGGTTAGGGGGTCGATTCCGGTGGACTTCACCTGAGGGGCCAGGGATTCCAGGACTTCGAAGAAAGCTAGGACGTCGGGGACCTTGTCTGAACGGACGCTGATTGCGGTTAGCCATTTTCCCTGGCGTTTGAGTTGCAGGTTGCCGCGGACTAGTTCGGCTTTGGTGAGCTCGGATAGCGGGATGGAATTCTTTTTCCAGGTGACCGCTGTGGCGGAAAGGCCGATGCCACCGAAGGGGACTGTCTCGCCGCGTTGTAGTCTCGCTTTCACACTTTGGACTTTGGGGGGCAGGATTTTCCCAAGGATGAGTCCAATCGCCTCGCTGGCGTTGCGGTAATTGGAGGTGACTTTGAGTTTTTTGCCATCGTTGCTGATCAGGGTCAGTGTAAGTTGGGCCCGGCCCGACTTGCTCGACATGGCGATCAAGGCGCCGATCAGTCCGAAATGTCCGTATATGTGGATGGGGACCACACGATAGCGGGTTTCTGCGATTTGGCTCCACGCCATCTCCTGCTGGCCGAATGCGGACTCGTGGCGGACGCCGGAAACGTTAATGATCAGAACGGTTTTGCCCAGGACAATCCATAGCGCGGCAACTGCGGCCACCAGGCCGATGGAAATCCACGTCAGCTGAGGATGTGCTGAGAAATTGGGGTCATCAATCCAGAGGCCGATCAGTAATCCAAGTACTCCTAAGGACAGGAAAACCCGCGCTGTATACGCGGCGCCGAAGCGGCGTTCGCCGTACGCCATGGTTGCAGTAGCCATCGATGCCTCCTAAAACCGCTGTTTCGGATAGCAGCCATGATTCGATTTGGATATGGTAGAGGCAAAAATTGCGTGGGGCTAATTACCTCTGTAACTCAGAGCTCAGCATTTGGCACTTGGCAATTAGCATTTGGCCAGTTGTGAGACTTGCCGCTGCGGAATAATTCAGGTGGGAGATAGGTGCTAATCCTGGAGATTGCGCTATCTTACTGATTCTAATGGGCCCAACACCTGCTCGTCACCGGACGGGGAATCTGCAACAATGGATATCATCATGATGCGGGAAAACGAAGCATCCCTTGCGGTGACTGATCGCGGGAAGGCGGAACTGGAAACTAGAAGCGAAAAACTAGACACCCAGGCTCTGGCCTTGCGCGGCGCGGTTCTGGTGCTTATCCAGTTCGACGTTTGCGAGGAGATCAAGCTCGACCAGCTGCGGCAGATTTTTGGGGCACGGACGCTGGAGCAGCCGAGCTTTAAACATCCAACGCCGGGGTATGTTCGGTATCAGCGTCCGCCGGTGGTTGAGCCGATTGAGCCTTTGATTTTGGAAACGGGCGAGCGGCTGGAAGGGCAGATCAAGTACTACGATTACGGAGTGCTCAGCGTGGTTTTCGAGCTTCCGTTTTCAGGAGACTGGGACACGCTGGTTCGGCTGGGTAGCCGCTGGGTTTGGGACATCGATTTCGAACGCCATGCGTCGAAGATTGCGCACCAGAAACTGGAGCGGGCGCGGCCGGCGCTGGTGAAACCGTATCCGGAGTGGCTGAGCGAAGATTATTTTATTTTCCATGTGCGCGAAATTACCGGGTCGCCAAGCGCCAACGATCTTGTAGCCACGCAGGGCGAACGCATCGCGCAGATTGTTCGCGGAGAAACTGCGGTGCTGTCCGATGGCGAGCGCAACGAGATCCTGCAGTCACGCATTTCTTATTATCCAAATGACCTGGCGGTGATTAGTTGGAACGCCGCTTTTCTATATGACAGCGCGGTGGGTGCGGAGACTGCCATCCAGTTGCTGGAATACGCTAACTCGCAGTTGCTCGAGTTCCGTCATTATGATGAGTTACTGACTCGTGAGTTGGAAGGTGTCTACGCCTCGCTGGACAAGGGAACAGGCATGCTGGCGCGGTGGCGGCTGGCTCGGGCCGCGACCAAGTTACACACGGTTTTGCTCGATGTAACCGAACTTACCGAGCACGCGGACAATGCCATCAAGTTTCTCAGCGACATGTTTTCTGCCCGTCTTTACAAGCTGGCGGCCGCCAAAGTCGGCGTTCCGGACTATAAGAATCTGGTGACACAGAAATTGCAGACGGCGGAGGAACTCTATCGATTTATGGTCGATCAGTTCCATCAGAGTCGGGCGTTTGTGCTGGAACTGATGGTGGTGATTATCCTGGTCATCGACCTGATCTACTTGTTTCACGGGAAATCACTCTAGGCAAGAATCTCGACAGCAGCCGAAAAATGCGGACCGCGCGATAGAGAGGAAAAAGCGGGCATGGTAGTCGAATCGCGGACCATTCTCCAACGCTCGGAGTAACAATCAAACGCCAGAGAAATTTGATTCTGTCCCGCCTACGCTCTCGTGCACGAATCATCAGGTGGAAATAAGAAATAGATTCTGGGTTGTAATCGGCTTCCCCGGCGAGCATTGGACTGATTTCATTTGCGAGGTTTTCGATTGAAGTAAAATACCCACCCAAGCGGAGCTTGGACGGGGGACCCTTCTGGACTTTGCCCTGAACAAACTGCGGCAAAGGCGTCTCGAGCAGCTTGTGCGCGAGGAAGAAAGTAACCGCTACGATCCGCTGAATGCCGAGATGCTTGGCATGCTCCTGTACTGCACGCCAATCAATCTGCGGGGAACGCGCCAGTTCCGCGATATCACATAGCCACGAAAGCTGCTTCCAGGCATGCTTCGCCGCGTGAACGCAAAGGACAAGCAGCAAATCCTCTGCACACAAGGTTCGTAACGTTGTTCCGCCTAGAGAGAACGTGATCGCCCGGTCAAAGAAGCCTTCGATATCGAAGTCGACGGAATAAAACCGCGGCAGAATTCGCCACTGCACTTCCACCAGGTTTCGACCATGCGCACAATCGAACGCGTACTCGTATCCCGACTCAACATATTCCCGCTCTTCGCTTGGTGTGAGTTGAACGCCTGGTTCGTAACCTAATTTCGCCAAAGCAGATTTGATTCGCGGCAAATCGGAGGATTGAATGAGCAGATCCAGGTCGGAGAATTGGCGCAGCGTGACATTGCCGTAAAGAAGTTCCGCCAAGACAGGACCTTTGTAAGGCAAAGCAACAATACCGCACGAGCGCAGCTCTGCGAGAATGCGCAACAGTTCACGAGTGAGCCAGAGAGTTTTGCGCGCGCTGGTTTCATGCGCCTGGCGCAATGAATCCGGATACGATGGCTCCTGCACATCCGCAAGCGAGCGATATATCTGCGGAATGACGCCGTGATGCTCAGCAAGATCAATGAGACGCTTCCAATTCAGCGGGCGAGTTTCCCGAATTCGTTCCGCAGGTTCGGTTCGCGAACCGCCCGCACAGCAAGCCAGCAGAAAGTCGAATTCCGGATTGAATACAGAAGCTAGCGGGAGCTCGGGGATTGCAGGCGAGACTGATTGCGCCGTAATAGCGGAAGACATACTAAGAAAACAGCTTGCCAACGGAATGGGATCAGGCCCACTATAATACAAAGCTTCCAGCCAAAGTTTCGCGAAACATGGACAGCATCGTCCTTGAATCCGTCAGCAAGATCTTTCGCCATCGTCCCGCGCTTTTTAACTGGATGGGAAGAGAGCGTGGGGGAGAAACTCGCGCTTTGGATAACATTTCTCTGACCGTGGGTTCGGGAAGGGTTTTGGTTCTGCTTGGTCCCAACGGTAGCGGAAAGACCACCACCTTGAAATTGGTTTCGACCATGTTGCTACCGGATGCCGGCCACGTCCTAGTGGAAGGAGCCGACACGCGCACTCGGCCCAATCAAGTTCGCAAGCAGGTTGGATTTGCGATTGCCAACGAAAGGTCTTTCTTCCCTCGGCTTTCGGCGCGGGAGAACCTCGACTTCTTCGCTGCCCTGGATGATGTTCCACGATCCTCGCGCGCGGAATGGATTCAGGCCACCCTGGAGCGCACCGGTCTGGTGGAAGCTACGGATACGCTGGTCATGAAATTCTCCAGCGGAATGTACCAGAGGCTCGGCATTGCACGCGCGCTCATCAAGCAACCGTCGATTCTGCTGCTGGATGAGCCCACGCGCAGCCTGGATCCAGCGGCCGCCAACCACTTCTGGAATCTGGTCCGGGAATTGCCAGAACAGGGATGTACGGTGATGCTCGCCACGCACAGTTTTAGCGAGGCTGCTGCTGTCGGTGACAGTGTTGCTGTCCTACACCGAGGAGCGCTTGCGGCTTCCGGGAGGCTGAGTGGAGATGTGGAAGAGCTGCGTGCGTTCTATTTTCAAGCCACCGGCGAAATGGATGAGACGATGGAACTGGTGACGCGGAGATGGTAATGAAACTGGCCGGGCTATTGGACAAGATGCTGGCCATTGCGCGGCGTGATCTTCTGACTGCGATTCGTTACCGGATTGGGTTTTTGGTCGGCGCCGCTGGGGCATTGGCTGAATTGGCTGCTTTTTATTATCTCTCGCGGGCGGTGGGCCCGGGGTTCCGTCCGGATGGCGTAGAGTATTTCTCTTTTCTTCTAGTCGGGACCGGTCTTTATACATTTCTGGTCGTGGGAATCAACGCTTTTCTGCACATCGTGCAAGAGGCGCAGCAGACGGGCAGTCTGGAGGTCCTGATGACGACTTCGACTCCGGCGCCGGTCTTGGTCTTTCTCAGCGCGATGTCGGCCTTTGCAGGAAATACCTTGCAACTGCTGTTCTATCTCGGAGGAGGGTTACTGCTGGCGGGTTCGCTTCCGGCAAGTCCAAATATTCCGGGATGCATCGTCATCTTTGGTCTGTCTGTGGTGATCGCAGTAGCGATCGGAATTCTGGCGGCCGCCTTGCAACTGGCCATTCAGAAAGGTTCCGCTTTAGTTTGGCTGTTGGGGTCAGGTATATGGTTCATGACGGGCACGTTATTTCCGGTGACTACGCTACCGAAGCCTCTGCGGCTTCTGGCTGACCTTATACCCATCACGCATTCGCTGAAAGCGATGCGTCTAGCGTTACTCCAGGGAGCGGGCTTTTTTTCTTTGGGGACCGAACTCGTTATCCTGGCATTGTTTTCCTGTGTTCTGCTGCCAATGAGTCTGTGGATCTTTTCTTGCGCGCTGCGGCGGGCCAGGCTAGAAGGGACGCTTTCCTTCTATTGAGTTTCATTTTCTTTAGGTCTGTCCAGTTGCTCATCATTATTTGCACAGAGTTCGGCATCTTACCAAGCAGCAAGGGTTAGCAATGTATTTCGGTCTGTTGTACACTGCGTTTGCCTGCCAAGCTCCGGGGGCGAGCTGTAGGAAATGAGCGACAGCAAGTTTGGATTGTCTATGACTCAGAAGAACCAACCTTCTGCAGAGCGAAAAAACGCCCTCCCAAGTCCAGCCAAGAAGCCGTATTCCAAGCCGGAGTTTCGATACGAGCGGGTGTTTGAAACTTTGGCGCTGGCCTGCGGCAAAGTGCACGCCAATCAAGGACAGTGTCGCTTTAACAAAAAGAGGTCCTGACAGCAGTTTCATGGATGCCTCATTCCGGGAAACGTGCAAATACGGTCTGGCGGAAGAGGTACTCCAATCCACAGGAAGGTTGCAACTGCGAGCCAGTGGAGTCAGCATGCTTCCTACCTTGTGGCCGGGCGATTGCCTTACCATTCAATCTCATAGTTTTGAGGAAGTGCAGCCGGGCGATCTCGTGCTCTACGCTCGTGGCGGACGTTTTTTTATTCATCGCGTCACGCGCAAGTGCCGGTCAGGCGAAGAAACATTTCTCATCACCCGTGGCGACTGCATGCCCGAGGAAGATCCTCCAGTGGAGAAGAGGCATTTGTTGGGGAAAGTTACCGCGATTCATCGCCAGGGTTCCCAGATCATGCCTGGGCGGAAGCTTTCGCCCTTACAGTTGTTCACTGCCTGGTTGCTTTGCCATTGGAACCTTTTAATGCGGGCAACGCTGCGGGCATACGCGGGCGTGGCCTTCGAGTCGCCGCTTGATAGCTCAAGAGGGCAACGGCTGTGCCGCCTGAAAAAGGGGAGCAGGTAAAAGGTTGAATCAACAGCACGAGATTGCGATTGAAATTGGCGGCACGCCGATTCTGTTCCGTACTCACGACTCTTCCTTCCGCGAAATGATGATCGACCGGTATGGCGGCTTCATCGGCTTCCTCTCCCGTCCTACGCTCGAATTTGAAGTGGAGCTAGTGACGCCTTCCGGTGAAATGGAATCTGAGGAGGACGCGCAGGTCGAAATGCGGGATGGACTGTGGCACTTCCGGCGGGGGGACTTCCGGGCGCAGTGGGATCCCGGGGCAGGTCGCGGATACATACGGCAGTCGGCGAATCCTTATTCTGTCGACTCGGTCTTGCGCATCGTGCACAGCTTGATCCTCGCCGGGAAAGGCGGATTTCTGCTGCATGCCGCCAGCGCGATCCGAGATGGTCGGGCATTTTTGTTTTCGGGAATTTCGGGAGCGGGCAAGACAACTATCTCGCGACTAGCGCCGCCTGATGTAGTTCTGTTGACAGATGAGATTTCCTACGTGCGCCGCGAGGCTAGGGGTTATCATGCCTGCGGTACTCCCTTCGCCGGCGAACTTGCCCGCGTGGGCACGAACTGTTCGGCGCCGGTGGCAACCTTATTCCTGCTGGGGAAAGGGTCCGAAAACAAGATTGAAGTTGTAAACACGGCGGAAGCGGTTCGATGTCTCTTGCGCAATATCCTGTTCTTCGCGGAAGATGCGGAGCTGGTTGAAATGATTTTTCGTTCTGCCTGTGATTTCGTGGATCGCGTGTCGGTGCGGCGGCTAACGTTCGTTCCGGATACCCGCGTTTGGGATCTTATCGTATGAGTGAGAAATACATCGGCAGGAGCTCGCAGATCGCTGCCCGCGTGCTGGGCGGGGAAATGATGGTGATGTCCTCGGTGGATTCCACGTTCTTCACTCTGAATGAGGTTGCGACCGCGATTTGGCAGGCGGCGGACGGACGTACTCCGCTTACGGAAATTGTTGTTCGAAACGTCTGCGACGAATTTGAAGTCGACCTTGAAACTGCTCGCCGCGATGCGGAACAGTTCGTGAGTGAGCTCTCACATCACGGAATTCTACTGGTGTCCGATCATCCCTTCGATATGTCTGCTGGCCCGGTGGAGGCAGCATGAGCCTGATGCAGGAGATGAACGAGCGCGCCCTCGAATTGGGAGTTCCCTTGGGGGTCCATCTCGACGTCACGTATCGCTGTAACGAACGCTGCGTTCATTGCTATCTGGATCACGATGATCACGGCGAGATGACCACCGGCGAGATCAAAGATATTCTGCAACAACTGGCTGAGGCTGGGACTTTTTTCCTGACTCTCAGTGGTGGCGAAGTTCTGATGCGGCGTGATTTTTTCGAGATCCTGGAATACGCGCGGCGACTGGCATTCAACGTCCGAATCAAGACCAACGGAGTGATGATCCGCAAATCGGAAGCGCGGCGGATGCGGGATTTGGGTGTGGAGCAGGTGCAAGTCAGTGTTTATTCGCGCCGGCCTGAGATTCATGACGCGATCACCAAATTGCCCGGCTCGTTAAAACGCAGCATTGAAGCAATTCGATTGCTGAAATCGCAAGGGCTGAAAGTGGCGATCGCAAATGTGCTCATGACCGTGAACATGGGCGAGCATGCCGGAGTGCAGGCATTGGCCAAGGAACTGGGTGTGACCTACACTTTGGATCCGACGATCACGCCGAAGATTGATGGCGATACTTCCATCCTAAATTTGCGGATTCCGGGTTCAGAGCTGAAGGCGGTCTTCCATAACAAAGATCTGGTCGGGAATGTCGAAGAGTTCTGCGCGCCTCCGCCGCGGCCGGGGGAAGATGTCATGGAAGGCTATCCGTGCAGCGCTGGGCATACGGCGGCTTACATCACTCCGTACGGAGATGTTTTTCCCTGTGTGCAGTTTCCGCTGCCGAGCGGCAATGTGCGGCGGCAGAAGTTTATCGATATCTGGCGCAATTCGCCGGAACTGAATGAAGTTCGCTCCATCCGAGCCAAGGACCTGCCGGTATGCTCGACATGCAGCCATGTGGGAACCTGCACGCGTTGCCCCGGGTTGGCATATATGGAGGGCAGTATGCGTGGACCCTCAACCGCGGATTGTGAGAAGTCATTTCAGCGGACGGGGATTCTCTCCGCGAACATGCTGCGACAGGCTCACGCCCATACTCACGGACCGTTGATCCAGATTCAGCCGCTTGCGGTGTGAGCTGGCCCGGTCAGATTTCCGGCTACATTCCATTTTCTTGCCTAGAGTGGTTACTTTGGTGCCCTTTGATCAGGCTGAGATGCAAAAGCGGGCTGAATTCGGACGTAGAATTTTAGATAACCACAAGTATGGAATCGACAATCAATCCGCATGACTCACCTCGCCGCTGTACTCGAATCCGGACGCAGATCCCATTGCGTCTGACCCGGTTGGATACGGCTGTTCGAACGTCGGAACGTTGTTACACGTTAGTGGTGAATCCGCAAGGCTGCGGGGTGCGGCTTTCTACACCATTGGAGGCGGGTGTTCCAGTACAACTGGACGAATTGCCGGGCGGGACGAGTACTACGGCCCGGGTTGCGAACTGCGTTCCGCTGGGGTCGGGGGGCAAGTATTGGCTGGTGGGTTTGGCCTTGGATCAACCGGGAAACGTTTGGTGCATCCGTCCCGAACCAGCGGACTGGGGACGGGAACCGGACGTTGCGGTTCCGACGGTAGTGGTGGCTGCTCCGACCAAGAAGAACGAGTGGCCCTATTCGCAATTCTCCGACAAAGGGGAATTTCATCCCGGGCGGAAGTAGGACCTAACTACTTCCCGCAGCCGCTGCGAAACGCGGAACCACTGGAAGAGCTCGAATGAGATCACGCGTGTAAGGATGCGCGGGCTCGCGGAATATGTCTGCGGTACTCCGGCACTCAACAATCTGTCCCTGATGCATGACCGCCACTCGATGGCTGATTGTGGCTACGGAAAGCAGGTCATGCGAGATGTAGAGAATGCTCATGCCAAATTTGCGGTTGAGGGCTGCGAACAGTTGCAGGATTTCGGCTTGCGTGATCAAGTCGAGGGCGCTGGTGGGCTCATCGGCAATCAGCAGTAGCGGGCGATGGAGAACGGCCATCGCGATCAGCACTCGCTGGGCCTGGCCGACACTGAGTTGCGAGGGATATCGTTTCAGGAAATCTTCTTCCGCGGGCAGGCTGACATTTTCCAGGGTTTCCGTTAGAGCTTTGCGGCATTCCTGACGGCTGCCCTGGCGGTGGACGTTCCATGCTTCTTCCAGTTGTCGGCCGATGCGTAGCGCGGGATTGAGCGCGGACATTGGACTTTGCAGCACCAGGCCAATTTCACGGCCGCGTAGTGCTCTCATTTCTCGTTCTTTGAGGGTCATCAGGTCGCGGCCATTGAGATGGATTGCGCCTTCTGCGGCGGCGCCTTTTAAGTGAAGGAGTCTTAAGATGGCGAGGGCGAGCGTGCTTTTGCCGCATCCACTCTGGCCTACAAGGCCTAATACTTCCCCCGGGGATATTTCCAGCGAAAGGTCGCGGAGCACGCCGCTTTTACCGGGATAGTCGACAGACAGACGAAGTGAGAGGAGCGGGTCGCTCATCGGTTCCTTGCCACCTCGGCGCCCAGCGAGAGCTGATCGATATTCCAATAAACCTGGGGTCGCAGTACGACCGGATGCGCGTTGTGCAGCGAGGGCGATACGGCTGAGAGCGCATTTTTGTTCACCAGATAAATGAACGGTTCCTGCTCCCACGCGATCTGCTGGACTTTGTCGACGAATTCCTTGCGTTTTGCCGCGTTCAGTGTGGAGGCTTGCGCGCGCATTAGTTTGTCAATCTCGGCTTCCCACGGCGTGGCGGGAGTTTTCTGGCTGGGATTCCACTGATGGTTCTCGGCCGAACTGAGCCAGACGTTCATTTGTGAGTTGGGATCGAGTTCGTTGTTTACCAGGCCTAGGAGGCAGGCCTCATAGTCAAAGGTGCGGGTCATGCGTTCAATCAGCGAGGGGAAATCCAGGGTGACTACGTTCAGCTTGATGCCGATGGCAGTCAGGTCTTGCTGGATCATGGTGGCCATGCGTTCGCGATATTTGTTGCCGGAGTTGGTGATGATGGAGAATTCGACGACGTGTCCTTCGCGGTCACGCAGCGCACCATTCTGCAGGTGGAATCCGTCCAGACTGAGACGTTGCAGCGCGGACTTCTGGTCAAAGGGGTGAGGTTGTAGCTTGGAGTTGAACCAGAATTTATTCGCCGGGGATATCGGGCCTACAGCAGGGCGAGCGCGTCCGCGGAAGGCGATGCGAGCCAGGTCGTCGCGATTGATGGCTTCCGAAATGGCACGGCGGAAATTGGTGGAAGTGAACCAGGTCTTCTTGTACGAGGGCAGGGGAGAACTGGGGACTTGATTGAACCACATGAACTCCGCATCGAGGGAGGCACCGGCATCGTGCGCCATCGTGGGATTTTCGGACATCACCCTGTCGAAATACTCCGCATCGAGTGAGTTAATGAAGTCAATTTCGCCACGTACCAGGCGGAGCATCTCGATATCACGGTTCTGCTGAATGTCGAGGCGGATGGCATCAATGTAGGGTAACGGCCTGCCGGTGGAGTCGCGCTTCCAGTAGTTGGGATTTCTCTTCAAGATCAGGTAGGCACCAGCTTTGTTTTCCGCTACGTAGTATGGTCCAAGGACAGCCATTTCTTTCTGCGGAGATTTGGCGGAGATGATCGCGACCTGATCGAAAAGCTTGTCCAGGCCTGCAATGGGAGCGGAGAAAGTAATTGCGATTCGATTGTTTGCCAGGGCCTGCGTTTGCACTTTGCCTTCGCCAGAGCGGAATGCGTCCCCGGTCGGGGAGTGCACGGCTGGATCCATGAGCTGTTGAATCGTGTAGGCCACATCGTCGGCTGAGAATGTTGTTCCATCTGAGAAGCGGAGGTTTTCGCGCAACTTGAAAGTGATTGTCTTGCCTGCATTGGTTAATTTCCAGGCAGTGGCCAGTTCCGGTTCGAGGTCCTGAGTCAGGCGATTTACGCGGAGGAGGACGCCCCCGGTCAGGTAGCGGATGGTCTCAGAGGAATCGTCGGACATGAGCAGCGGGTTTAGCGTTTTCGGCTCGGAACGTAGACAGAAGCGTAGTTCTCCGCCGGATTGCGCAACCGAGTCACCCGCAAGCAGCGCTACGATCAACAGAACAAGATGTGTCAGAGGTTTTCTCATGCTGCTAACTCCTCTTTGGTCAGGACCAGATGAAAGCTGCTGACGGTTGCGATGAACAAAAGCAGTGGTGCAAACTGCCAGGCCTGGAGGGAGATGGTGGAAAAGCTTTCCAGTTCACGTAACAGACTTCCCCATGAGGGGAGAGGCTCAGCCACGCCAAGACCCAGAATTCCGAGATTTGCTTCCGTGAGAATGAATACGGGCACAGATATCCAGAACTGTGCGTAGAGAATTGGTTTGAGGTTGGGCACCAAGTGCCGCCAGAGCAGACGAAAGCCGCTGCTGCCTGAAGCCCTCGCCAGCAGAATAAAGTCTGATTGCGAGAGAGAGCGGGCGTCGGCGCAGATCACGCGAGCGGCGCCTGCCCAACCCAGACATCCCAATAAAGCGAAGGTGACCATTACGGAAACTTCCGGGGACACGTTTAAGGGAAGAAGCGCGCGGACTGTAATCAGTAAGAATAGCCAGGGCAGCGACAGAAAAAGGTCGGTAGCAGCCATGACAAAGCGTTGCAACCAACCGCCACCAAAACCTGCGATGCCGCCGATCAGGGCCGCCAGTAAAGTGGAGAGCAGAGCGGCGGCCGGGGCTAGTAGCAGCGACACGCGAGTTCCGTAAAGCACTCGAGAGAAGCGGTCGCGTCCCAGATCGTCCGTGCCGAGGAGATGTTGGTGCGAAGGGGCCGCTGCGGGAACGTCGCGAAACTGGTGAGCGTAGGAAGCCGGTGCCACGAAGTCAGCCAGCAGGCATGCGGCCGAGACGACCACAAGGAACACAATTGCGATGGAACGGGCCCACTTCATGCGGATGCCCGGTGAAAGGATTGACCTAGCAAGTCGGAAGCGGAATTTGCCACGAGGGTGATGAGCGTGACGATCATGGTGAGATTGATCAGCAAGGCGACGTCGCGTCCCAGCGCGGCCTTCCATGCAAGCTGTCCGATACCAGGCAGGTCGCAGAGGGCTTCGATGGGGATGGCTGCAGCGAACGCGATGCTGACCGAGACTCCGGCCAGGGCGAGCAGTTGTGGCGCTGCCAGCGGCAGGATGTGCCAAACCAGCAGGCGCATGTTGCCCAATCCTTTGGCTCGCGCGGTCAATACATGGGGAAGGGATGAACTTCGTGCCAACAGATTTCGTGAGTAACGAAAGATCTTCGGAAAAACAATCAATCCGAGGACGAGACGTGCCGGCGCTTGTGCCAGGACAAACAGCAAAGCTAATACCGCGGCTGGAAGGCAGAGCAATGTTCCAGCCAAGACGCTGGCGCCGAAATCGAGATACCAGGCGCGTGACATCACGATTGCGATTGCCAGCGAGAGAGCCAATGTC
>MNGW01000047.1:29804-40397 GCA_001918935.1 Acidobacteriales bacterium 13_1_40CM_3_55_5
GCTGCAGGGTACGCGAAGTTCCCAGATCACCGTGGAGGACGCGGCTCAAATAATGAAAATAGAAAATGGCGAGATTTTGATCGGTTGATTGCGCCTGTCGAAGGGCTTGAATGCTTTGATGGCTGAGACGTGCGTCCAGCTCTTCTTCGTCAACCCCGAAGCCGGGAGCCAGCCGCACCAAAGTTGCGCCGAGAAAACCGCCGAGCAGGACGACTGCCAGGATCTTGATGACGAGTTTTACCAGACCGGACAAGGTGCAGTGTGTCTCCCATGGGGATGAGCAATTGCCGAATCACCGATTCAAAAGCTTGCTGAGGTAGCGATTGTCGTAGAACTTCGTGCTGTTCTGAACGAATTTCAGGACACGATGCATGTTGTCGCGCTCTTCACGATTCATGTCGTTGAAGCGGACAGCGATTCCGGATCCAGGATCGATGCGCACCACGCTGCCTTCGGCCTGCATCTTGCCGTCATCGATAGAAAAAGTCAGTTTGAGCTTGGAACCTGCGGGCATGATGGCGCTGGTTTCGACGAAGCAGCCTCCCAGGCTCATGTCGGTCAAGTTAGCGAGCAGCGGGGCTTCCGAGCCATGGGCCTGCAGTTCGATGGTGACGCGGCATTTCATGCGAGGATAAAGCCGGCGGTTCTTGCGCGATGGCTGCTGCTGTTTTTCGATGTACATGCGGCGATCGGCTTCGGCCAGCAGTTCCTCGGCATCCTGTCCGTCTTTCGGATACAACGCCTGCCCGACACTGAGTGAAAGAATGTCTTCGCCGCAAACGTCGTGGCCGGCATGCTTGGCCAGTTCCCGCAGTTGATCGGCTTTTTTCGCCACCGTTTCCGGCGGGAGACCGGGAGCGACGACTACAAATTCGTCTCCGCCCATTCGAGCCACGTAATCGTACTCTCGGCAGCTCTCTTTCAAAGCCACCGCGAAGAGGCGAAGGACGCGGTTGCCTTCCAAATGGCCAAAGCGGTCGTTTATTTGTTTGAAACCGTCCATGTCGCAGACCATGACTGTGAGGGAAGATGTGTCACGCTTGCAGCGGGCTAACTCGCGGTCGAGTTGCAGGAAAAGTGAGCGCGCGTTGGGCAGCCCAGTCAGATAGTCAGTGGTGGCGGAACTTTCCGCCTGCTCATATTTCAGCGCGTTCTCAACCGCCAGCGCCATCTTGGAGCTGATGGCGAGCAAGATGCGCAAGTGATCGGACGTAAACGCATCTCGTTCCGCGTGATAAAGGGCAAGCACTCCGACTACGCCGGCCAAACCTTCCAGGGGAATCGCGAGTGCGGAACGCAGGGTACTGAACTTGGTTGGATCGTTCAAGTATCCCGGCTCGACCGAAGGGTTGCCATTGATGATCGGCTTCTTGTTTTGTGCCACCCATCCGGAGAGCCCCTGACCTAGCGGGATACGGAGCGATGCAAACAGACGGAAGTTATCGCCATTCACATATTCGGGAATCAGTTCGGCGTTGCGCTTTACGTAAATGGCAATTGCGTCGTAGGGAACCAGACGCCGCAATTTCACGGAAAAGACGGAAAGAGTTTCACCCAAGCTCAGTGACGCTCCCAAATCCTGGCTGAGCTCAAATAGAGTCTGAGCCTCTTGTCGCGCGGCCGCGATTGAGGAGAGGAAGTTGGCTTCCTGCCCGGGTAGGTCTTTAACCGTTATGTCTTCAAATCCTGCGGCCGGCGCCAGTCCGCGTTCGACTTTCATGTCGGTAGACAACTTGGACGCGACTTCATGTCCAAATTGATCTTCCACCAGTTTTTCCAGGTGAAGATAACGCTTCTGCAGGACGTCCACTACTTTAGGATCAAACGATTTGGCGGATTCCGCCGCCAAACGTTGGATCCCCTCTTCCAGCGGCAGGGCACGCCGATATTGGCGGTCGGAGGCCAGGGCGTCGAGATAATCCACGGCAGAGAGGATGCGGGCACCAATCGGGATTTCTTCACCTCTGAGTCCGAAGGGATATCCGGTGCCGTCCCATTTCTCGTGGTGGGCGCGCACAATCGGCACTACGGGATAAGGGAACCGTACCCGCTCCAGAATTTCAGCCCCGACTACGGGATGAATCTTCATCTTCTCGAATTCTTCCGGCGTCAATCGTCCTGGTTTGGAAATGATGTGTTCGGGGACTGCGAGTTTGCCAATGTCATGTAGCAGCGCGGCGGCATGGAGGGCTTCCATTTCTCCGGGACTCACGGCCAGCTCTTTTGCCACTTCGATGGCATACACTCGCACGCGCTGTAGGTGATCGTGCGTAGTGTGATCCTTGGCTTCGATGGCCAGAGCCAGAGCTTCAATGGTTCGCAGGTGGAGGTTTGCCATTTCCTCGACGTGCCGCTTCTCGTCTTCGAGTTTGCCCAGATAGAGGCGGTAAGAACGGTAGATCAGGTAAATGACCGGCACTACCAGCAGCGATGCTTGCCAGCCAAACTTTCCATTCAACCAGCCCACTAGGCCCGCGAGCCCCGCGCCAACCAGGTAATAGGGGAACGACCAGAAATAACATTCCACCCAGATTCGTTTTAGCGATTTGCCCTCAGTGAGCGAGATGACCGCGGCAATGGAACCGGTGTTGGCTACAAAGTACGTACTGGCGGCTACGATCAGCACCAGAGGATGAGTGCCTGCCGGCCAATGGCTGAAAGCTACGTAATAAACGTCGTAGGCCACGGCAATAGAAAATGCGCTGGCGCAGATATTGAAGGTCACCTGAATCGCGCTGGGGCGGTCACGATAAAAACACTGCACCATGATGGCGGCGGTGCCGAGGACGAGCGTCTCGGTAAAACTCAGCTCTAAAATTCCCAAAAGAATGAAAAGGAAATTCACCGACATGGTGCCGGTAATTCCCGGCAGGTTGACTTTGAGTCGTGACGCCAGAATGGCGATCAACAAGTAACAAATGAACTGAGCGATGTTCTTGCTGGTTGGATGTATGGCGCCGTACAGAAGCACACCGGTGCCAGCCGCAACGACAAGACTGATGAGCAGCTTGGCGCCCGGGGTCAAGCCTCTCCAATTCTGAGAGCGGTTAACCACGTCTTTCCGCATTTATGCGTCTCAAAGTTGTAGGGAATCCGGCTACTGTGCCATGTAAGTGATAGCAGCTTAACCTGCTTCAGGACAATAACTTACGCTGAAAAGCCGAAACTTTGGTAACCACTAGTCTTCGATCTAACCCCGGCGAAATCCCTACTCCTGGCACGGACAAACTGTCCTTTTTGCAGGCTTCGCGATTTAAGGATTTGATTCAGCAGGTTGACGCCTTTCATGGTACAGAAGGGACATGCGAGCAGGTGGACAAGTTGTCCAGAGGACTAGTCAGGCAATGATCAATTCCATCATTCAAATGAACCAGTTAGCGAAAACCTGGGTTGGAATGAGACCTGCAATTCGAACAGTGAAGCAATCCTCCCGGAGTTGGCTGTCTTGTGTTGGGGAGAGTGTTAAAGATGAAGCCAAAGAAACGAAACGAACGGAGCTTCACCGCCAGCACCCTAGGCAAGTGGACCACGTTGACTGTAGTACTCGTGGTCCTGCTGGGCACGGCTAGTTTCGGATTTGGCCAGGGAAGCTCGTTGTCCACCTGGGATAAGGGGGGCTCAAGTGTCAGTAGCCCATTATCGCCAGAACTGTCCGCAATCCTGGCTGGGCTTAAAAATCGATCTTCGAACCAACGCTTAGATGTAATCGTGCAGTTCAAGCATTCTCCATCGGACAGCCGTATACAAACTGTGAAGGCGCTGGGCGGAGTTTTGCGCCATCGGCTGAATGTGATTCGCGGTGCCCTGTTTAATCTTAGTGTGAACGAAATCAGGATGCTGGCCAAGGATCCCGAGATTGCTTATATCTCGCCGAATCGTGCGTTAGATGGGGCGTCTGACTATACCGAAGCCACGGTGGGCGCGGACGTGGCCCAAAGTTATGGCTGGGATGGCGCCGGAGTGACAGTCGCGGTTATCGATAGTGGTATCAGCAATCGTCCTGATCTGCGCAACCCGGTCACAGGCCAATCGCGGGTTGTATACAACGAGAGTTTTGTTCCGGGAACGAATGCCAGTGACCAGTACGGACACGGCACGCACGTCGCCGGCATTCTCGCCGGCAATGGAACGCAATCAGGCGGCCTGAGCAATCCTGCGAAAATTTACGGTGTTGCCCCTAGCGTCAAGCTGGTTAATTTGAAGGTGCTCGACGTGAATGGCCGAGGACAGGATTCCTACGTGGTCGCGGCCTTGCAACGTGCAATCGCCCTCAAAGATGCATACGGCATTCGTATCGTTAACCTGTCGCTGGGACGGCCGGTATTTGAAAGCTACACGCAGGATCCGCTCTGCCAGGCAGTGGAAGCGGCGTGGCGATTACGGCCTGCACGGCTACGGTACGATTGCAGCTCCTGGCAACGATCCCTATGTAATTACTGTCGGTGCGATGAATGCGAAGAACACTGCCAACCCGGCAGATGATGTCATCGCCAGTTACAGTTCGAAGGGGCCCACGATGTTGGATCACGTGGTGAAACCTGACCTGGTTGCTCCCGGTAACCGCATCGCGTCCCTGCTCGTGCCTGGAAGCACGCTGGATCTGAAGTTGCCGACTAATGAAGTGTCCCCGACGACTTATGGAGGCTATTTTTGGAGCCCGAAATCGTATTTCATTCTAAGCGGAACCAGTATGGCCACCCCTGTGGTAAGCGGAGCCGCTGCCCTGATGCTGGAGCAGAACGGCTCTCTCACTCCAGACCTGGTTAAAGCACGCTTGATGAAAACGGCGGATAAGGTTTTTCCCGTGAGCTCGAAACTAGCGGTCGGAAACGTCATCGAGGATTATCAATACGATATTTTCACGGTGGGCGCGGGGTATCTCGACATTCTCGGCGCCTTGGGAAATAGCGACGCTGTGACGGGTACTGCGCTGTCGCCGATCGCGGTGCGAGATGCTTCCGGGACAGTCTCGCTCGTAGCCGATGCTTCTTCGGTGTGGAGTAAGTCAGTGGTCTGGGGCAACTCCGTAATCTGGGGAAGTTCGGTGATCTGGGGTAACGGCCTGGTTAGCGGGACCTCAGTGGTCTGGGGAAATTCGGTAGTGTGGGGCAACGCCACACTCGATGGCTGCAGCGTAATCTGGGGCAGCTCGGTTGTTTGGGGTTCTATGGTCGGCGCAACCGACGCAGGTAATGATGCGCTGAGTGTTGATGGCAACGGAGACGACGATTTGGTGCTGTGAGCGGCCGGACCGGCGTTGTGTTTTCAGGTTCTGAAGGATTCGAACTTTTAGGAGATGGGCAAGATGAAAAACAGAACGAGCAAATTGATCTACGGTTTACTGGTTCCGGCGATGGTCGCGTTACTGGCAATCGCGTGCAATGCCTCAGCAGTTTGGGGCAGCTAATCGAGGGCTCTGGCTTCTCCCTCCCAAT
The DNA here is from genome assembly GCA_001918935.1 of Acidobacteriales bacterium 13_1_40CM_3_55_5. GTDB lineage: Bacteria > Acidobacteriota > Terriglobia > Terriglobales > Acidobacteriaceae > 40CM-3-55-5. The sequence goes on from MNGW01000047.1 coordinate 35,240, forward strand.
GAAATTGAATCAGGGGTGAACCCAATATGAACCAACTCAAGAAACCTGCGATTGTGCTGCTTCTACTGTCGGCAGCCATATTGGCGCTTAGTCTTGTCTCCGCCGCGTCCGCAGTATGGGGTAGCTAGGAGCGAGTCTGGCCGCGTGAACGGGGCGGCCGCGCGTCACCACCAGGTGGTGACCGATAGCAGCTCGATCCTGCACATTAGAATTCTCATGCAATCCGGATTATCTCGCCTCCTGGCCAACGTTCTGATTTGATTCCGCCACACTGAAGTAACTTTCCACTCGCTTCCATAGCATGTTAAGAAAGTGCGGGGATTGGTGCGTTTTTTGCGGGATACTGCGCCTTTGCCTTCAGCCCATGAAACCGGCCGCCGAGATGCAACTCGTAGACGGGACCACTGCGGTGGTTCGCAGCGAAATCATGCGCAAGCTCATGGCCATGGTGGAACGGGTGGCCCAGCAGGACGCCGCGGTATTAATTGTGGGTGAGACGGGAAGCGGCAAGGAGATGGTGGCCAAGGCCATCCATCAACACTCACTTCGTTGCGGCAAACCTTTTGTGGACGTAAACTGCGCCGCGTTCCCCGAACATCTGGTCGAAAGCGAATTGTTCGGTTACGAGAAGGGCGCCTTCAGCGGAGCGGACGTCACCAAGCCAGGGCTGTTTGAAATGTCGGACCAGGGGACCCTGTTGCTGGATGAAATTGGGGAACTGGACGGCAAGGTTCAGGCAAAACTACTTCGGGTGCTGGATGGAGTTGCCTACTATCGCCTGGGCGGCAGCCGGAAGGTGACCGTGAACGTGCGGGTCATCGCGGCTACGAATCGCAATCTGGAACAGGAAGTACAGGGCGGCAAATTCCGCCGGGATCTTTATCATCGTCTGACTCAGTTTCAATTGCAGGTGCCACCGTTACGAGAGCGTCGGGAGGATATCTCCGCACTTGCGGAATATTTTCTGCTTCAGCATGCTCCGGCGGCCAAGTTCAGCGATGAAGCAATGCAAGCGCTACTGCATTATGCCTGGCCGGGGAACGTGCGCGAATTGAAGAATGTGATTTTCAAAGCAGCCATGCACGCCCAGCCGGGCACTCTGGAAATCCGCGCCAGCGATCTTCCAGCCTCCGTCTGCGGCGTTCCGGAGGCTTCCAGCCCTGCTGCGTTTCAAGGGAATCTGGATGACATGGAAAAGCAAATGATCTTCCAGACCCTGGCGCGTACCGGCGGCAACCAGGCGAAGGCGGCCGAGCAACTGGGCATTTCCAGCCGTACCTTGCGACGCAAATTGGCGAAGTACGAAAAACAACAGACAGGTGACGACTCCCAGACGTTCCTGGGCACGCTCAGCGCTCCGCAGCAGCGTTATTTTCGTGTAGCCCTGGAAGTTCCGGTAATTCTCCAAGTGGATGGAGTGCAGATAGAAGCCACCAGCGTCAATATCAGTTCCGGCGGGCTGGCCATCAAGTCGCCGGCGCCTCTCTCCCATGGCAATACGGTCGAAGTGTCTTTCGATCTGCCGGGCGCGTCTTCGGCCATGGAATTCAAAGCTAAACTAGCTTGGGCGGCAACCGACGGCCTGGTTGGGCTGAGCATCGTGGAAATTCATCCTGCTTTGCAGCGCGAATTGCAGCAGTGGCTGGTGGACAAGGCGAAGACGGAAGGCTGGGTGGGAGAACAAACCACACGCTAATTCAGGCTGGCTCTCCCGAAGGGACACAGGAATTAGCCCCAAAAGATATTTCTCATCGTAAGCCACGTTGTTATTAGGGGTGTTTTCTGTCGCCGCTTCGGGGCTTGTCGATTTTACCGACCACCCACGGCTGACGCCGTGGGCTGCATTCTTGCGCCGCTTCGCGGCTGGTTTTCACTATCCCTATCAGTCGGTATCGCTGTCGGTTATATCACTGTCAGTCGGTCATTGCGAAAATGACGTCGCCCCAGAGGGCGGGAATGCCATCTAACGGGAGCAGCCTAGGACTAGACACATGAGCCTTCGAAACTTTTCGCGAGCTATTGGACGGGCGGTCCGCGACATCGATAGCAAGCATCTGCTCGCGTTCTCGGGGAGTCTTGCCTACTACTATTTTCTGGCGTTGTTACCGTTGCTGATTCTTCTGGCTAGCGGGCTGGCCTACGTTCCCGTCCCGCATCTGTTCGATCAAGTGTTGCTGTGGATGTCTTACTTCATTCCGCCCGATTCCATGGCGCTGGTCAGTAAAGTGTTTTCCGATCTCATGGCAACCAGGAATTCCGGCTTCTTATCGTTCGGAATCATTGGCACCATCTGGACGGCTTCGGGAGCTTCTGCGGCCATGATCGAAGCTTTGAATGTTGCCTACGGCGTGAAAGAAGGACGTCCGTTTTGGCATACACGGCTGCTGGCGGTCGGCCTGACGTTCCTGCTGGGAATATTGGCGGCTGTGGTTTTGGCGGCGATGATTATGGGGCCCGTCCTAGGCGCGAAACTGGCGCATCGAATGGGAATCCATCCGCTCTTCACCCAGTCCTGGTTCTACTTTCGATGGGTTCTTGCCATTTCGTTTTCGACGATTGCCATTGAAATGGCTTACTACCTGGCTCCGAACGTTGAGCAGCGGAAGTTCCTGCGTACCGTGCCGGGTTCATTCGTGGCTGTAGCAGCTTGGATCGGTGCATCGTATGCTTTCGGATTTTACGTCGAACATGTTGCAAACTTGAGCAAGAGTTACGGAACACTGGGCGCAGTCGCGGGTCTGTTGCTTTGGTTTTATTTGAGCAGCGCCGCCATTTTGATTGGTGCGGAGGTCAATGCGGAACTGCTCAAGGCGGCGCGTGAGCAGTTGCCGGTCAAAGAAGCTCCGACTGCCAAGGATGCGGCGGAGCCGCCGGTTCAAGTGGCAGGATAGGGCGCACGGCGAATCCCAACTGTGGTTGATCTGGAAGCTTCAGCTCGAGTTTCGCAGCTGCGCAGATGATTTTATCTTTTGGTAACTAAATAGCTTTCCCAGAAGAGGTAGGCAAACCCCAGGATGGAGATCGCCAGTAGAAGGATCGATCCTGTGAACCACCATTCGAGTTTTGATTTCTCGGCCACTATGGAATGCTACCTTTGTATTCGGGTATCGAATAGGTCACGGTCGTAATGGGGGAACTGTCCGGAACCGAACAGTATTCACGCCGTTGCAGTCAGCCACCTGCGAAGCGGCGCAAGAATGCAGCCCTCAGCCGTGGGCAATCGAAAACAAAAGCTTCGAAGGACCAGAGAAACAGCCCCAAGAAAGTAAGAATCTTGGTGAAGTCAGCCGCGAAGCGGCGCAAGAATGCAGCCCACGGCGCCAGCCGTGGGTATGGGCGTACAAGAACCGACAAGCCCCGAAGGGGCGATAGAAACTAGCCCCAAGGGTATTTCTCGTCGTACACCACGTTGTTCTTTTTTAGGAATGCCAAAAGCTCTTTCTGAAATGAATGCTTTTTGTGATGTTCTTCCTGGCCGGCAATATATTTTGTCACGGCCGCGACATTCGATTCGCTGACGCTGAAAACTCCATATCCGGTTTGCCAGGCGAAGTTCGAGCTCCATTTCGCTCGAACCGAGCCTGACGAGTTCGTCTTGATCACACGAGCGATCTCCGCAGCAGAATGGACAGGCAGGATACGTAGAAGCACATGAACGTGATCCGCAGTGCCGTTGACGATCGGTGCGGTTCCGCGCATTTCGGATAATGCCTCCGAGGTAGGCGAACAGATCGTGGCGGAATTCTGGCTTGATAAGAGGGAGCCGGCCTTGTGTGCTGAAAACTATATGCAACAGGATGTTGGCAGATGTATGAGGCAGAGTCTTTCGCCCCCTTGGGGCTCTCCCTTCGTGGTAGCAGACCCACGGCTTGCGCCGTGGGCTGCATTCTTCCGCCGCTTTGCGGCTTGCCTATGCCGTTGGCTGCGTTCTTGCGCCGGTTCGCGGCTCCCCTATCCGCTTCGCGGATTTCCTATATTGATGGCAACCAAGATCCGGCGCAGTGACAGCCGTCACACTTTCCGAAGGAGAATCGCTGCCCGAATCGGCAACGTGGGAAGTAAGACTGGCTTGCTGAGAGCTGGCGACTCACGCTATTGTGGGGAAACGTTGGAAGTGCGAATTCCGGCAATGTCTGTGGCAGTTCCCCACTCGGGGCCTGTAGCTCAACGGTTAGAGCAGCACACTCATAATGTGTTGGTTCTAGGTTCGAATCCTAGCAGGCCCACCAGTACTCTCTACACTCTCAAAAACTAGCAACTTGTAATTCTTTCCGCTAGTTAGGGAAAACCGCTCTACCCTAAGCCTCCTACCAACTTAAGGATAATACCGGATTCCGCCGGCTGCTTTGCGAATCTAGACTCACTCTGATCAAAAATAATCTCCGGAGGATAGACATCATGAAAGCAAGAGCAACTATGCTATCCGCATTGCTCTTGGGAGCTAGCTGGGTTGCGGCCCAAAGCACATCTCCTAATGGCACATCGCAGACAGGTTCTTCCAGTAGTCAGGCGACGCAGGGCAGCCAGAGTTCCGTCTCAAATCAGAGCAGCCCAAACAGCTCCGCGTCCAGCCAGGCTGGATCCAGCGCGTCTGATCAAACCATGTCCAATAAAGCCGTAGCGGCCAATCAGACCTCGCTGCGAGGATGTTTGGCCGGCTCGCCCACTAGCGGCGAGCACACGCTCACCGATCAGCAGACCGGAATGGTTTACCACCTGGCGGGAAATACCACTGACCTCCGCATGCATGTTGGAGAGCAAGTAGAGGTCATGGGTGAGTCGATGAGCAAGAACAACTCTGCGGATGCCGGATCTTCTGACGCGTCGGGATCGGCGAACGCAGGTTCTGCGAGCGCGGGCGCGAATGCCAGCACCGGCGCGATCAGCAGCTCGCAGACGGGAAATGCCGGGAGCATGGCGACTGGGAATACCGGATATGGCTCCAGCGGCGTGTCGAATTCTTTCAAGGTAAGCGGCGTAACCAAAGTAGCGGATCATTGCGGAACTTCGAAGAGCGGGCCAACTGCTTTTATGCAGAGCTCGACGGAAGTTGCGCAAACCGCAACTCCTTCTTCAGCGGGGCAAGCCTCGCCAGGGCAAGCTGGAACTACAGGTTCCACCAGCAACCCTTCTAGCACGACTGCGGGACAAAAGCAGG
>MNGW01000140.1 GCA_001918935.1 Acidobacteriales bacterium 13_1_40CM_3_55_5
AAAGCCGGGCCCAGATGTCCTGCCTGCCTCGCCTACGTCCGCGGCATTTTTACGACATTGTGGTGCAGGTAGCCATCATCCGTCCCGGGCCGATCGTCGGCCAGATGGTGAATCCCTTCTTGCAGCGCCGCCTAGGACGCGAACCGGTCACCTACGCCCACCCTTCACTCGAGCCTGTGCTGTCACGCACCTTGGGAGTGCCACTTTTTCAAGAACAATTGCTTCGGATAGCGATGATCGCCGCCAGCTTTACTGGAGGCGAGGCCGAAGAACTACGGCGCGCCATGGGATTCAAACGCTCGGAAGCGCGCATGAAGCAAATCGAAACCAAGCTGCGCGCCGGGATGGAGCGCAATGGTATTTCACGCGAAGCTCAGGAGCAGATTATTCTTTCGATTACTTCTTTCGCTCTCTACGGATTTCCCGAGTCTCACGCTGCCAGCTTCGCGCTAATTGCGTATGCCAGCGCCTATCTGAAATGTCATTACCTGGCTGCCTTCACCGCTGCCATGCTGAACAATCAACCCATGGGCTTTTATCGTCCAGCCACCATTGTGAAGGATGCGCAACGCCATGGGCTGAAAGTATTGCCCATGGATGTACTGAAGTCCGATTGGCTTTGTACGTTGGAACAGGTAGGCGAAGAGCCAGAACTACGTCTGGGTCTACGCTATACCCGCGGGTTGCGTGAAGAAGTGGCTCAAACCTTGGTACGAGAAGGCAATTGTGCTCCCTTTGTTTCCATTCACGATCTGGTGCGCCGTGTTCCTGAGCTGCGGAAGGATGAACTGAACACTCTGGCGGAAATCGGAGCGTTGAATTCGATTGGCATTTCTCAGAGACAAGGTTCGGATTCTGAAATTGGAAATCGGAAATCGGAAATGGGAAATCTCTTTTTTCATCGCCGCGATGCTCTCTGGCAGGTTGAACGCGCGGTGCGCAATGCTGGTCCGTTGCTGGAGGAGTTCCCGGAACCTGATTCCAAGTCCCCGCTCCGTGCTATGAACCATGAAGAACGGCTTGTAGCCGACTTCCGCGGCACAGGAATGACCGTCGGCCCGCACCCCATGGCCTATCATCGGGCAAAGATGCAAACCATGGGCGTGCGCACAGCCATCGAACTCAGTGGAATTCGTAATGGCCAGAATGTACGAATTGCCGGAGGAGTGATCGCGCGGCAGCGCCCGGGAACGGCCAAAGGATTTGTATTTTTAAGCCTGGAAGACGAAACCGGAGTCGCCAATGCCATCGTCACCCCAGATTTATTTCAGAAAAATCGGCTGCTCCTCAGTTCCGAGCAGTTTCTGCTGGTCGAAGGGATTCTGCAGAATCAAGATAACGTCATTTCGGTCAAGGCCGCCCGCGTACTACCACTTCCCATCACCCGCGCTCAGACCACCTCGCACGATTTCTACTAATCTCCCGAAACCGGAGATTAGCAAGCCATATTTTTTTGTTCTCTCCTACACATCCACAGCCATCGGGTTTATTATGAATACACACCCGCCACAAAATCCCTCTGGGCTCTTAATGAGTTGGCGGCCAGCCGTGTATGTGGTTAATTCATCAATTCGGTTCATTGCTGAACCTTGGTATCTGTAAGGAGTATTCCTATATGGCTCGAACTAAAACTCCCCGCAATGGCGACGCCGCAAATAAGCCGGTCGCTTCCACGTCGCAAATAGCTTTGGTGCCCGAGGTTAAGAAAAATTCTTCCTCGGTGGACATTGAGGCGGAAATCCGCCGCCGCGCTTACGAGCTCTACCAGGAGCGAGGGGGCACGCCTGGCCACGAGGACGAGGATTGGCTGGTTGCGGAACGTGAGATATTGGCCCGTTATAATCACCAGCAGAGTGCTTAGATTCGGAAACCCCGATTCTGTCCGGTGCTGTTGCGTCGTCTTCGTCTGAAATCCGGTCTGAAACGCGATCCATGGCTCAAGTCCTGATCATTGACGATGATCCTGCGCAACTGCATGTACGGCAAGCCGTCCTGCGCGAGGCTGGATTCTCTGTGTGCACCAGCGGCGATGCCCAAGCGGCATTGGATTTATTGCGCGATCCCGCGATTACGGAAGCCTTAGGGGTGATCGTCACTGACCACGTCATGCCGGGTGCCAGCGGATCGGTTTTTGTGAAGGAACTCCGGCGCGCCAGTCCACAGGTGCCGGTTATTGTGATCAGCGGTCTTGCGGAAGCTGAAGAAGAATACTCAGCGCTCAACGTCAGCTTCTTGCACAAACCGTGTCAGCCAGAAGAACTAATCCGGCAAGTTCGTGCATTTCTCGAAAAAGACTCCTGATCGTTCCTGTTAGAGCTGGCTTGGGACCGTCGCGAATTGGGTCGCTCGTGGTCTGCTCTCAGCGGTTGCCTGAGCACACCGTTTCTGAAAAAATGGGCCAAGGACATCCATGTCGCAAATAGGCAGTTTTGCGCTCTTACTGGCACTGGTGTTGAGTGCCTATTCGTTCCTCGCCGGGTTGGTGGCGCTGACCCGCAAAGGAGCGGGAGCGGAGCGCTTAGGAGAAACCGCGCGGCGCGCGGGGATTGCCACGTTCGCCATGGTATTTCTGGCGGCGCTGGTTCTGGTCATTGCAGCATTCCAGGACGACTTCTCGATCGCCTACATCTTTCATCACAGCAATCGCGATCTGCCGGGAGCTTACAAGTTTGCCACGCTGTGGTCCGGACAGGAAGGTTCTTTACTTTTCTGGTCGCTGTTGCTGGCAACTTATGGATTGGTTCTCCGGCTTCGATACAAGACTGACAGCCGGCTTTTTGCCCACGCATCGGTCATCATTGCTGCGGTTCAGGTTTTTTTTCTGCTGCTGCTGAATTTTGCCGCCCATCCTTTCGCTGTCATGCAGGGAACGCTGCCGCAGGATGGCAACGGCCTTAATCCACTCCTGCAGTACCCAGAGATGGTGATCCATCCGCCCATGCTGTACCTGGGATACGTGGGTTTCACCGTGCCATTTGCTTTTGCGCTGGCCGCGCTGATCATGCGTTACCCGGGTGAAAAGTGGATTCAGATCACTCGCCGCTGGTCCATGGTGACCTGGGGATTTCTAACCTGCGGTGTTTTTCTGGGCGCGCACTGGGCCTATTCAGTCCTGGGTTGGGGAGGCTACTGGGGCTGGGATCCGGTGGAGAACGCGTCTCTGATGCCCTGGCTCACCGGCACTGCTTTCCTCCATTCCGTAATGATGCAGGAAAAACGCGGGATGCTGAAGACCTGGAACATGTGGCTGATTTTCGCCACGTTTTTGCTTTCCATCTTCGGCACGTTCCTCACCCGCAGCGGCGTAGTCAGCTCGGTGCATGCGTTTGCACAATCGTCTATAGGCGATTGGTTTGTTGGTTTTCTCGCGGTTACATTTGCGGTCTGTCTTTTCTTCTATGTGAAGAATCGTTCGCATCTGCGCAGCGAGCACAAACTGGAATCGCTAATTTCCCGCGAATCCAGCTTCCTGTTCAATAACCTTCTGCTCCTGGTGGCCTGCTTCACTGTGTTGTGGGGCACGCTATTCCCGGTTCTGTCGGAATGGGTCCAAGGAAACAAGGTGACGGTTGGTCCGCCGTTCTTTAATCGCGTCAACGTGCCGGTAGCATTGCTGCTTTTGCTGCTGACGGCGGTCGGGCCGTTACTCGCGTGGCGCAAGACCTCCATCGAAAGTCTAAGACGTAATTTTCTGTGGCCGGCGTTGGGTGCAATCGCGGTCGGTGCCGTGCTGATCGTGGTTGGGATTCGTCCCTGGAAAGACATCACATACCTCTACTCTTTAATGACGATCATGCTTTCCGCGCTGGTAGGGTTCACCGTGATTTCGGAATTCGTTCGAGGCGGCCGAGTGATCAAAGGACACACCGGTCAGAGTCTTTTCGCCTCGATGGTGCAACTCGCGCATCGCAATACCCGGCGTTATGGCGGTTACATCGTTCACTTCGGCGTGATCGTCATTATGATCGGTTTCGCGGGTGCCGCCTTCAACCAGGACAAAGAGCAGGAGATGGGTTACGGCGACAAAATGAGTCTCGGCGCTTACACGCTGGTGTGCCGCTCCTACACCCAGGAGGACAAGCCGAATTACAGCAGCGAGTGGGCGATCATCGATGTTTTCAAAGGCGGCAAACAGATTGAGACTCTGTATCCAGAGCGACGTTTTTACAAAGCCAGCCAGCAGATGGCGACCATGGTCGCCAATCGCTCCACCTTCAAAGAAGATCTGTACCTTGTGTACGAGGGCTTGAACCAGGATACCGGCCGTCCAATTCTCAAGGTCCACTTGAATCCGCTGGTGATGTGGATTTGGGTGGGGGTTTGGATCATGATCGCCGGCACCGTGGTTGCCCTGATTCCGAATGCCGTGGCCGTGCGCGTAACCGCCCCGGCGCGAATCCAGGCTGCGCCAGTCGGAGCCGGAGACTGATGCGCAATTTTGTTCAAAAGACAGCGAAGCTGACATTCCTCATTGCTGCTCTCTTTGCATTTGTTGCGAGTGACCAGGACGCCCGCTTTCAGACTCTGGGTCACAAAGTAATGTGCATCTGCGGCTGCAACCAGGTATTGCTGGAGTGCAACCACGTGGGCTGCACTTATTCCGACCGTATGCGCGGAGAACTAGCCTCCTACGTTGACCGTGGCGATAGTGACGATTTGACGCTGCAAGCCTTCGTCCAAAAATACGGACCCACCGTCTTGATCGCTCCCACTACCACCGGCTTCAACCGTGTGGCCTGGGTTATGCCGTATCTCGTGCTGGTGCTCGGCCTAACCACAGTGGTGCTGATCGTTCGCACCTGGAGAACGCGTCCCCAAGTCATTGCTGCCGGCGGAGGGGGACGAGCAGGAGACGCTGAATTGGAACACTACCGCGAGCAAGCTCGAAAGGACACAGAAGTATGATTCTCCTTATTTGCGCTCTGGTCGCGGCGAGCGCCTTGTTTTACATCTTCTATCTGCCCGGAAAGCTGCATTTCGGGGTGGAAAAAACGCGGGTTTCCTACTTACGGGAACGTCAAGAGGCGGTTTACGAGAACCTCCGCGACCTGAATTTCGAATACAAGGCGGGGAAACTTCCCGATGCGGACTATCAGTCGCTCAAGTCCTCGTTAGAAGAAGAAGCCGCCACCATACTGGCTGAGATCGCGCGCCTCGAAAAGGCGGGCGCTCATTCGTTGCGCGGCGAAAAGGGAGCGAGGATTTGAACTTTGCAGGAACAAAATTCGCGCGGCAGGCATGCATCGTTCTTACCTTGTTGCTTGCGGCTGCTTTCAGTCCGGCTGAAACGCTTACCGGCACGGTAAAGAACGGCACTTCGAATAAGCCGGCTGCTGGCGACGAAGTTGTGCTGCTCAAGCTGGGGCGAGGCATGGAAGAAGCTGGCCGGACGAAGGCCGACGCCAAGGGAACTTTCAGTTTCAAGGTGGATGACACATCGACGCCGCATCTGGTACGTGCCATTCATCAGGGAGTGACCTACCATCGCATCGCGCCTCCGGGAACAAGTTCGGTCGAGGTTGTGGTGTACGATGTTTCCAAAAAAATCGAAGCCCTGAGCGTAACCGCCGATGTCCTGCGCTTCCAAGCCCAAAAGAATGAGTTGCAAGGAATTCGTCTATTCGCGGTGGATAACAAATCCAAGCCGCCGCGCACCCAGATGAACGATCAGAATTTCGAATTCTATTTACCCGATGGAGCGGAGGTGGACACAGCGATTGCCATGACCGAAGGTGGTCAACCCCTCACCACGGCGCCAGTTCCACAGAAAGATAAGAACCGGTACGCTTTCATCTTCCCACTGCGCCCAGGCGAGACGCAGTTTCAGGTTGTATTCCATCTGGCCTACCGTGGCGAGGCGAGCATTGATCCTAAGGAACTCTATGGAACACAGCATTTTGTAGTCATGCTGCCCAAAACCATGCAGTTTGCTTCGGCCTCAGGCGCAACCTTCGCTTCGATGAATGATCCGCGTCAGCCTGATGCTATTGTGCAGGTGGCGTCCAATACGAAAGCTGGACAGCCGCTAACCTTCAAGATTTCTGGTACCGGCATTCTGACTGACAAGGAAGGCAGCAATCAGGAAGCGGACAGTCCGGCTTCCGGAAGTACGACAGCAGGCCGGGATTCACGCCCTGGTGGAGGGCTCGGACCGCCCATTGATGCTCCCGACCCCCTGGAAAAATATCGCTGGTATATTCTCGGTGGATTCGCACTGGTGATGACAGCAGGTGCCTTCTACATCAGCAAGCGGCCGCGCACAGCCTCACTAGCTAATTTTGGTCCTTCCGATATTGAGTTATCTGCCCTTCCACGCGCAGTAACACCCGCGGCGCACGGACGCTCCGGCCTTTTGCTCGAAGCCCTCAAAGAAGAACTCTTTGAGCTCGAAGTCGAGCACAAACAGGGCCACATCTCGCAACAGGAATATGAAAAAGCCAAAGCCGCGCTGGATCAAACCTTGGAAAGAGCGCTAAAGCGCGCGGTGGCAAAGATCACATCATAGTCCGAGGTGTACTTGCCCTTTCGCTCCCGAATCCACCAGTCTTAGGACGCATCTAACTGAGTGGACACTTCTATGGGAAATACATTCAAAACTGCATTTCTACTTACCGCACTGACCCTGCTGTTGATGGCAATCGGACGCGCCTTTGGTGGCCAGACGGGCATGATATGGGCGCTGATTATCGCCACCGGAACCAACTTTGTCGCGTATTTCTTTTCCGACAAGATTGCGCTGGCCACTTACCGGGCGCAACCTGTGACACGCGAGCAACTGCCGCGGGTTTACAGCGTAGTGGAGCGAATCACTCAGAAAATCGGCCTTCCCATGCCGAAGATTTATGTAATCCCAACCGAATCTCCCAACGCTTTCGCCACTGGACGCAATCCGGCGCATGCCTCGGTTGCGGTCACTCATGGCATCCTTGGACTGTTGAACGACGAAGAATTGGAAGGCGTGCTGGCCCACGAACTGGGACACGTCAATAATCGGGATATCCTGATCAGTTCGATCGCCGCCACGATCGCCGGCGCTATTACGTACGTGGCCCGCTTTGGCTTCTTTTTTGGCGGCATGGGCGACCGCGATGATCGTCGGGGCGGCGCAGGTTCACTGCTGATGTTGATCCTGGCACCGATCGCGGCCGTGCTCATCCAGCTTGCGGTTTCGCGTTCCCGTGAATATCAAGCGGACGAAACCGGGGCGCATTTCACCGGCAATCCCTATGCTCTAGCCAGTGCGCTGGCGAAACTGGATGCCTACTCGAGGCGTGTGCCCATGGCAGCCACACCGTCGACCGCCCATTTGTTCATCATCCAGCCCTTGCTGGGGATGAACTTTGGCAGCTTGTTCTCCACTCATCCACCGGTGGCGAAACGCATCGAGCGATTGACCGGACGTCCTGCGGAGTTCACGCGGTAGCGACTCTTAGGCCCTCGACAATTATTTCTGCAAGTCACCCAATCTGATCGTTCTGTTGGATAGCGGCCAACCTGGACGCTAATGCCATGACTTTCGTACCCAGCCGTCGTCCCAGCCTGGAGGATCACATCTGAGTGCATAGTAAAATTGATCCAATGTCCTCCGAAACGGTCTTCAGCATTTCTCAGCGTGCGGTCGAACTGGAAGCCGCGTTGCGCAAGGTGATTCGCGGCAAAGACGACGTCATACGGCTGGCTTTGGTATCCATGATGGCGCGGGGACATCTGCTGATCGAAGGCGTCCCGGGCGTGGGCAAGACGACTTTGGGTCAGGCGCTGGCCCGTGCCCTCGATTGCAGCTTCCAACGGGTGCAGTTTACCAGCGATATGCTGCCTTCCGACGTATTGGGGATTTCGATCTACTCTGCCATCGAGCAGCAGTTTGAATTCAAGCGCGGCCCGGTTTTCACCAATATCCTGCTAGCCGACGAAATCAATCGCACAACACCTAAGACTCAATCCGCTCTTCTGGAAGCGATGAACGAGGACCAGGTGACGGTGGACTCTCACTCTTACGCCTTGCCACAGCCTTTTCTGGTGATCGCCACGCAGAATCCGGTCGAGCATCATGGAACCTATCCCCTTCCCGAATCACAGCTCGATCGGTTCCTGATGCGGGTGCGAATGGGCTATCCAGACGGGGATGCCGAACGCGACATCCTGCGATCGGAAGCCGGCGCGGCGCAGTTGGAGAACTTGCAACCGATACTCACCGCCGCCGATGTGCTGGAAATGCAGGAGGCTGTCAAGCAAGTACACGTGGACGAATCCCTGGTTAGCTACACCCTGGCCATTGTGAAGAAAACGCGAGAATCGGAACATTTCTCGTTAGGCGTCTCGCCACGTGGCTCGCAGATGCTTTATCGCGCCGCTCAAGCTACGGCCTTCCTCGATGGCCGTAACTTTTGCACCCCGGAAGATTTTAAGCCGCTGGTGATTCCAGTGTTTGCCCACCGTGTGGTGGTAAACGCGCTTTACTCGTCTATTCTGAAAAAATCCGAACAGGCCGAGCAAGTCATGCGGGAAATTCTAGAGAGTGTGCCCGTTCCGGTGTAGTTGCACTTATCGTCAGTCGCCTCTGGCATTTCCTGTTTCTACCCGGGATAATGTATCGCCATGCCGTTATTGCGTTATCTCATGCTGCTGTCTCTTATCGTCTGGCTGGGCGGCTTGATCTTTTTCTCTTTTGTGCTTGCGCCGACAGTATTTTCCGTGCTGCCAACGCGTCATCTGGCGGGATCGGTTGTGAGCCGGTCTCTGAGCGCGCTGCACTGGATTGGAATCGTCTCGGGCATCGTCTTCCTGACTACTTCAATGCTGTACTCTCGCTTGCATGCGGGATCGGCACAACCGCTCGCTCCCCGTCACATTCTTCTCTACATCATGCTCGGACTCACCCTGATTTCATAATTCGGTATCTCACCGAGGATGGCGACTCTGCGCGGATCGCTGCCTGAAACAAATTCGCCGGAAGCCACCGATCCCGTCCGCATGCGGTTCAATGCGCTGCACGCGTGGTCAACACGACTGGAGGGCGGAGTCTTACTCTTAGGTCTAGTAGCCGTGTACCTGACCTCACAACAACTTTCAGGCAGCTAATGGCCTGGTGTCAGCAGGGAGTGGGCGACTGTCCTGCTATCATCTCGTTACTCATTTATGAAAACTGGCATCATTGGGCTGCCCCAAGTAGGCAAGACATCCCTGTTCGGCATACTGACCAAAGCAAAGCTTTCAGAGCAGGCCTATGCCAACCCGCGCGAGGCCCACGTCGGCGTTGCTAAAGTTCCAGACGACCGCCTCGACCGCCTGGCTTCACTTTTTAGCCCGAAAAAACTAACTCACGCTTCGGTGGAATACGTGGACGTAGGCGCCATCGGTCAGGACGCATTAAAAGAAACTGCCTACATCGGCCACCTGCGCAATGTGGACGCGCTCGCCCACGTAGTGCGCGCCTTCGAGGATCCTTCGATCCCGCATGTCGGACCTATCGATCCCTTGCGCGACATCAAGAACGTCGAATTTGATCTTATGGTCAGTGATTTGGGTCAAATCGAAAAGCGGCTGGAGCGTCTGGAGAAAGATTTGAAAAAAATGCGATCAGCAGAGCTCGAGAAAGAATTTGATCTGCTAAAGCGCGCCAAAACTCACCTGGAATCGGAGCGTCCGCTGCGCGAGATGGAGATGACCCCCGAAGACAAAAAACGCCTACGCGGATTCATGTTCCTCAGTGAGAAACCAATTCTTTATGTCCTGAACGTGAGCGAAGCTCCAGAACTGGGCAAGGAACTGGAGAACGCGGTTAACAAATTCAAGCTCAGCGAAGTAGCTTCGCGTCCAAATGCGGGCGCTACCGCCATCTGCGGACGGGTGGAGGCGGAACTAGCCGAAATGAGCGATGCCGATGCCGCGGAATTTCTCTCCGGCTACGGATTGAAAGAGAGTGGGCTGACTCGCCTCATCCGGACCACATATGCGCTGCTGGGCCTGGTCTCTTTCTTTACGGTCGGCGAGGATGAATGCCGCGCCTGGACAATTCCCGTCCACACGCGTGCAGTGGAAGCTGCCGGCGCGATCCACTCCGATTTGGAAAAACACTTCATCCGTGCCGAAACCATCCGTTGGGATCAACTTCTGGAAGCGGGTTCAGAAGCCAACGCTCGGGCTCGTGGCATTCTTCGGCTGGAGGGCAAAGACTACATCGTGCAGGATGGGGATGTGTTGCATATACGGCATAGCGGATAGCGTTATCTAGACCCAGCCCTCTTCCATCAGACCCGCCTGAGAACCAAGAACAGCGAACTGGTATTATCCTCGCGCACCAATGAACCCTATCCTACTCAGTGTTCTCATGGGCCTGACCGCGGCTGCGGCCAATGTTCTCGGCGGCGCCATTATTGTTCAGAAGCACTGGGACCGTTCCTACCTGAAATATTTTGTCGCTCTGGGAGCGGGGTTCATGCTGGCAACCGCGATCATCGAGATCTTTCCTGCCAGCCTGGAATTGCGCGGGAAGAGCGCGGCTTTTCTGGTTCTGGTTGGATATCTCATCATTCATTTTTTCGAACACACCGTAACCCCGCATTTCCACTTCGGAGAAGAGACCCACGAAGACGAATTCGTGCAAGGTCATAAGGGTTATTCGGTTCTGATCGGGCTCATCATTCACACTTTTTTCGATGGCATCGCTATCGCTTCGGGGTTCATCGTTTCCAACTGGTTGGGATGGATTATCTTTCTCGCCGTATTCCTGCACAAGATTCCCGAGGGATTCACTGTGGCCTCGGTCATGCTGGCGAGCGGCCAAAGCCGGCGCAGCGCCTGGGGCGCATCCATGCTCCTGGGCGCGGCCACCCTGGCGGGCGTACTGACCATGGCGTTGCTGCGCCACCAGGTGAGTTTCGGGTTACCCCTATCGGCTGGGGTGACTATCTACGTTGCAGCCTCAGACCTTGTGCCGGAGGTAAACCGCGAACCGGGAGTCAAGATGGCTCTGCTGGTCTTCTTAGGAGTCGGAGTGTTTTTCTTACTCGACTATTTCGTTCACACACACTAGGAAAAATCTGAGCTGCCTTTATTCCACGGTATGTTTGGCCGTGTAACCTTCCCGAGCCATGATCTGGTATTTGACGTCTTTACCCTTTTGATCGCGGATTTTCAGCGGACTTCCATCTGGTCCGATTAGCTCGACCTTCAGTTTTCGATAAGTGCCATCAAGCTTGGGATTGGTCGGATGGTAGGCAATGCTGTATTGGTTACGAATGTCGCTTCCAATGTCGCGGAAAATCTCGGGAAGTTCCCCTTGAAACCGGGGCTGGTAAAAGCGTCCGCCGGTCATGCGCGCGAAGGCATTCAACTGATTGTCGGCCTGCAGATAATCCATATTGCTGATGGGGATTCCCACTCCATGGGAGTAGCCCGTGCAGCCGTGTGTTTCACAATAATTCCGCAGCGCCCATCCGATGCTGACTGGGAAAATCGTGACATCCCGCGTGCTCTTGATCTTCTTCATGATCTGATCCAGGTTGAGCTTGCTGAATGTATCGACGCCTGTCGTGATCAGAACCACGTATTTGCGGCCCTGGATACCGTCCAATCGATCCAGCGTATCGTACAGCGCGTCGAATAAATTGGTTTCCGTGAAGCCCGGGATGCGCAACTGGTTCAGCCCGCCATAAACGGCTTTCTTATCCTGGGTAAAATCCACCAGAATGTCGGGCTTCATGTCATAGGAAACCACCGCCACCCAATCATCTTTCTTCAGCGAGTTGGCGAAGGCGTAACCCGCATTCAGCGCGTCCCTCATGAAGTAATAATTTGTAGAGGCAAACTCAACCAGCAGGACCGCAGTAATGGGTGCTTCCGACTGGTTAAAGTTGGTGATGGTTTGGGCGGCGCCGTCTTCGGAGATGCGGAAGTTGCCTTGCTTAAGCCCCGGGACAAATTGCCCGTTCTTGGTTGTGACCAGAACATCCACGTTGACCAAGGGCACGTCCACCTTGATCGAATAGTCGGGCATGCCCTCCACCTTCTTTGGCTTTTCCGGCGGCGGAAGCGGAGGCTCCTCTTTTTTCTTGGGAACAGCATAGGGCCCAGTGTCGCTTTGCGGGCCTCCGGCAGCCGGAGGAGGTTCTTGCTTTTGCTGCCCATTTGGGGGCGGCTGGGAGGGTGGCTGATCCTGAGCCGCCAGGGTTCTGCCCGCGGAGGTTACTAAGGTAATACCCAGGAGTGCGAAAGCAATGTACCTGCGAAATAGATGCAAATTAAGCTGGTAAGCAGTGGAAAACATGGAACTCCTCAGGAAACGCTGTGCTAGTATAGACGCAGAATTTCGCGATTGGGATGTTTTGCTTGGCATCGGCTTTCACTCCTCCTACCTGGCAATACAACGCGCGAAGTGTAACTTTTTGATGGCGGACCTGTTGGCGGTCCTCCGGGACAAATTCATGAGACGAGTCGTTCTTGGGTGTGTACTCTGCTTTTTTGTATCCTCTCTGGCCGCAAACGCTGAAAATTCCAAACCAGTTCCAACCATCGCGGTAAGCCAGATCCACGCCGGAATGAAGGGCGTGGCGTACACCGTCTTTCAGGGCGTCAAGCCGGAAGCGATGGACGTGGAAGTACTTGGTGTTCTCAGAAACGCCAATGGACCGAAAGGCGACATTATTCTGGTTCGCCTCGGCGGCGCCAAAGCGCAATACACGGGTGTAGTCGCCGGCATGAGTGGCAGTCCGGTTTACTTCGATGGGAAGCTGGCGGGCGCGCTGGCTTTCCGCATTGGCGAATTTTCCAAAGAACCTATCGCCGGGGTTACCCCTATTGCGGAGATGTTGGAAATCAATGCCATGGACCGCAGCCCGATCAGTAACTCGCTGCCGGCCAGGAGTTCAACCGACGCTCCCAGCAAAACAGCTACCCCCGGGGTTTCAACTCTTCCATCGCAGAACTTCGCCAACTATCTGCGGCCTATCGAAGCTCCATTGGTATTCAGCGGATTTTCAGAAGAGACGGTCCAGCGGTTTGCTCCCCAATTTGCAGCTGCTGGAATCGTTCCAGTGATGGGCACGGGATCGGTCAGCGACGCCAAGCAGCCTGAACCTCTGGAACCTGGCTCAGCGATCAGCGCCATACTGGTGCGCGGCGATATGGATATTGCCGCGACTTGCACCGTCACCTATATGGACGCCAAACATCTACTCGCATGCGGACATCCCCTGCTCCAATTCGGCATGGTGGATCTGCCAATGACGAAGGCTCAGGTGGTGGCGACTGTTCCGTCGCCGCTGAACGCGTTCAAAATTGTGAATGCCACCGAAGCAGTTGGCACATTCGTGCAGGACCGGCACACAGGAATCATGGGTGAGTTCGGCAAGAAGCCGGACATGATCCCCGTCACGCTGAACATCCATGGCGGACCCACCAACCGGCAGTTTCATTATGAGGTTTTGAATAATGCGCGCCTCAGTCCTGTGGCCATGATGGCAACCGTGTTCAACGCGCTTCACGGCGTTAATGATTACGGGGAAGAAATTACTTATCGCATGAGTGGACGCATCAGCGTGAATGGCTATCCGGACGTGAGCGTAGAAAACATGTTCGCGGTTGCCGATGGCGGACAACCTGCAGCGGTGCTGGCTGCGCTTTCTCTCGGCGACCGGTTTAGTCGCATTTACGATAATCCGTACACGGTGCCCGATATCCGTGGCGTGCAACTGGATTTTGATTTGGAGCGGGATCGCCGTTGGGCCCGCCTGGAGGCCGCTCGCACAGACGTGACCGAAGCCCGCCCCGGCGATGAGATCAATATCGAAGCGGTGCTGCGTCCCTATCGAGGCGAGAAAAAGGGCCATTGCGGATTTTGGTCAGCGACGGTGACACCATCGACCGCATTCGCCACGGGGCCCCGTTATTTGGACGAAAACTGGAGTTGGCTTCTACGATCGCCCTACTGAACAAGCAGCATGTGAACAACCGTATCTACGTTTCGCTTTTGGAAGCCGACCCTGAGGCTATGGTGGCGGACAAGGTAATGCCTGCACTCCCGCTCTCCATTATGAATGTGATGGATGGCATGCGCGGAACGCAGGATATGGTCGTGCTTGGGGAATCTTCGGTGAACGAAGCTGCCAGCGGTTCTCTCGACTACGTGGTTGCGGGGGCGCAAGTGCTGACTATCATGGTGAAGTAATCTGGACGGTCTTTTCTGTCGATCCCGCGGAGACCAGTACTTGGTACTCCCCTGCCCGTGATACCCTGAATTCATCCGCTAAAACTGAATACGAGGTAACGAACTTGCGTCTGCTGTCCATGATTATTACCGGGTTTCTGCTACTGCTTTTCGTTTCTCCAGCCGCCGGCGAGGGCACGCGGACTTGGGAACAGTCCAGATTCGATGACCTGACTAAAGGCGCGGCCAAGGGCGTGGCCATTCGCAGTGCGGGTGGGTTGGAACTGGCCCCCGCATTCAAGTCCATCGCTACTACCCCATCGACTTACATCTGGTCGATCGCGTCCGATCAAGCTGGGAATCTGTACGCAGCAACCGGATCCCCGGCGCGTGTCTATCGCATCACCCCGGACGGTCAATCAACTCCAATTTTCGAGCCTCAGGAGTTGCAGGTACAAGCCTTGGTGGTGGACAACAGCGGCATCATTTACGCGGCAACCAATCCGGACGGCAAAGTCTATCGAATCGAACATCTTCCGGTTCCGGCAACCAGCCCGGCAGAGGCGGGCAAGGATGCAGCGCGGAAAGCCAAATCGACTAGTGAATTTTCCGCCTCGGTTTATTTCGATCCTAAGACGAAATACATCTGGGATCTTGCGTTGGATGGCGCCAACAATTTGTACATAGCCACGGGAGACCATGGGGAAATCTTCCGAGTGACGCCCCGTGAACACTCCGTATTTTTCAAGAGCGACGAAGCTCACATTCGGGTGTTGGCTTTCGATCCCAATGGCAACCTCATCGCCGGTTCCGACGGCAGCGGACTAGTGTACAGAATCTCCCGCAGCGGTGAAGGATTCGTTCTTTATAGCGCGCCGAAAAAGGAAATCACCGCACTGGCAATTGATAAAGCCGGCAATATTTTCGCCGCCGGCGCGGGAGAAAGGCGGACAGCGCCGGCCCAGCAAAGCCTCCCTACTACGTCACCTTCCTCCCTCACGCCCTCTGCCACGACACAGCCAGCAGGCGGCTTGGCCGTCTCCAATGTGACTCCACCCAATCCAACCATGACGGGATCGTTACTCACCCAGGGTGCCAGTTCCAGTGGCGGCTCGGAAATTTATCGAGTCGCACCCGACGGCTCTCCGTCGCGCATGTGGACTTCCAGCAACGATCTGGTCTATGCGCTCGCTTTCGATCAGCGCGGACGTTTGCTGGCGGGCACGGGGAATCGCGGGCATATTTTTGCCATCAGCGGCGAGGACGAATTTACCGATCTGTTGAAAGCCAGCGCCACTCAGGTCACAGCTTTCGCCAAGGCTCCGAATGGCGGCCTCTACGCCTCAACCAGCAATTTGGGCAAGGTCTTCCTGCTAGGGGCGACTACCGAACCGGTGGGAAGCTACGAAAGCGACGTGTTTGACGCGCGCATTTTCTCCCGCTGGGGCCGAGCCGAATTTCGCGGTGTCGGGAATGTGGAACTATTCGCGCGCAGCGGCAATGTAGATAATCCCGATCGCAACTGGAGTCCCTGGAAAAAAATTGATCTCCTTAAAGATGCCGAGGTCAGCGTTCCACCGGCAAGGTTTATTCAATGGAAAGCCGTGCTGCGTACAGGCGAGCCCGCTCCGCGCGTAGACAGTATCGCCCTGAACTATTTGCCCAAAAACGTGGCACCGGATTTCGATGAGGTCACGGTGCAAACCGGCACCCGTTACCAGTCGCTGCCGAAGCCGGTGGGCACAGATACGAGTATGAACGTCGGCGGGATCCAGCAGCCGCGTTTCGACTCCTCTCCTCCACCCATCCGCGACCGTGATTCCATTGGCGTGCGATGGGCGGTGCACGATGACAACGACGATCAAATGGTCTACTCCGTTTATTACCGTGGCGACGGAGAAAGCCGCTGGCTGTTGCTCAAAGACAACCTCACGGACAAGTTCCACTCCTTCGACGCTTCCCTTTTGCCGGACGGAGGCTACACGTTCAAGGTGGTGGCTTCGGATGCTCCCTCCCATTCTCCAGAGCAGGCTCTGAGCACAGAAAAAGAAAGCACCCGCATCGAAGTGGACACTACGCCGCCGCAGATCGAGAACCTTGCGGCAGTGGTTGAGGGTGGGCAGATTCATGTAACTTTTCGATCCCACGACAGTTTCTCTTCGATAAAGCGCGCTGAATATTCGGTTGACGCCGGGGATTGGCAGTTCATCGAACCCCTGGGACAGCTGTCCGATTCCAAGCTCGAGAGTTATGATTTCCGCGCTTCTCTGTCCCCGAAGTCGCCCGCAGACTCATCACCAGTGGCGGCAGGCGGAACCGACGGAAGAGGCGTCGGCAACGGTCAAATGGAACACGTGGTGGTGGTACGCGTGTATGACCGCTACGACAACATGATTTCGGCAAAGACAGTGATCAGAGGAGGCACCACCACTAACCGACTGGCCGTCCAACGTTGAGAGAGACTTCTCTTTTCGCATTCACTGCTAAAATCCTTCCATGGTGGCGTTTTTGCAGACGATCGGCTGGCTTGTCGTCATTGTGTACGCGAGTATTCCGTCCTTCTGGCTGTTGGTCCATCCACGCGTGGAGTATTGGCGCTCCAGACAGCGATCCCCATACCGGGTCCTCATTCCGGTGTGGATAACAATGTGGATCGCACTCGGGACTACTACCGCGCCGTGGCGGCATGTCTTGATCTACAACACCGGTTGGACGTGGATTCCGGCCGCAATTCTCTTTTTCACTGGATTATGGCTCTACAAAAGTTCCGGCGAGCACTTCAGCGGACCACAACTAATCGGCGTGGCTGAACTCCTGCCATCGCAAGGGGAACAGCGGTTAGTGATCTCGGGAATCCGCGACCGCATCCGCCATCCTGTGTATTTGGGACATCTTTGCGAGATGCTGGCTTGGAGTATCGGCGGGCTCGCTGTGGCTTATGCGTTGACTGCCTTCGCAGCCCTCACTGGTGTAATCATGATCCGATTGGAAGATAAGGAACTGGAAGAGCGGTTTGGAGAGGAGTATCGGCGCTATCGTAGTCATGTTCCAGCGCTGATTCCATCGCTGTCAAAGCCAAGCCTGGCTCAAAGGCAATAACTAAGTCCCCATGCGCTTCGAATTTTTTGTTGCTACGCGCTATCTCCGCGCCAAGCGGCGGCAGGCCGTCATTGGCATCATTACTGGCATTTCGATCGCCGGAGTTGCCGCTGGAGTAGCGTCGCTTATCGTCGCCCTCTCCATCAACAATGGGTTCCGCCAGGATCTGCAGGATCGTCTTCTCGGTTCGACTTCTCACGTCAACCTGCTTCGCATTGAGAGTGATGGCATCAAGGATTGGCGTCCATTGATGGATCGTCTTTCGAAACAACCCCACGTGGTCGCCACCGCGCCTGCAGTGTACGAGCAAGTGCTGATTTCCCGGGGAGCGCGAGCTCGAGGAGCTGTGCTGAAAGGTATGATTCCCGCTTATGAGCGTAAAGTCAGCGATCTGTTGAGGTCCGTGAATATCGGTTCAGCGGATGCGTTGGAAGAAGAACCACCCGCTGGTCGTAACGCGGGAACCGCGTCTGAACCGGGATCTGCGGCCGACGCTTCCCCGAGCGCGGCTTCCCCGAGCGAACCCCAGGATTCAATGCGCGCGGTTCAGAATCGCCTCTCGGCAATGCCGCCTATCATCCTCGGCAAAGACATGGCGGAAAATCTCGGCGCGACTGTTGGCTCCGTTGTACTGGTGACTAGCCCTCAAGGTGAACTGACTCCTTTTGGCATGGTGCCCAAATACAATCGTTTCCGGGTGGCGGGAATTTTTAACTCTGGATTTTACGATTATGACAGTTCGTGGGCCTTCGCCCGTTTGTCGGACACGCAGCGCTTGTTCGGAATCGGTGACCAGGTCTCCGTAATCGAGTTCAAACTGGATGACATCTACCAGGCGGGCCCGATCTCTCAGCAGCTCGAAAGGGCCGCCGGGCCCGGCTTCATGGCCACCAACTGGATGGAGCAGAATAAAGCCATCTTTCGTGCGCTGCGTTTGGAACGTCTGGTAACTTTCATCACCATCGGCCTGATTGTGTTTGTCGCCGCCCTGAACATTCTGATTGCGCTAACCATGATGGTGATGGAAAAGACCCGGGACATTGCCGTGCTCATGTCGATGGGAACGCGCAAATCCCAGGTGCGGCGCGTATTTATCGCGCAAGGCGTGCTGATCGGCCTGATCGGTACTGCGATCGGTCTGATTCTTGGATATTCTCTTTCCTGGGCGGGAGGACATTACCACTTTCTTTCTCTTTCGCCAGAGGTCTACTCCATCGATTATGTTCCTTTCGTGCCTCGTGCCCTCGATGGCGTGCTGGTAGCAGCGGTCGCGGTGGGGATTTCATTCATTGCGACGGTTTACCCATCCTGGGCGGCTGCGCGCATCCTGCCTGCGGAAGCCTTGCGGTACGAATGACTCGATGCACGGCATGTGCCAAGACCTCACGCAAGCACGGTTATACAGTTTTCTGCATAGATGCTCCCAAAAAGGGAGGTAGGGTTGCCTGCGATGGCTCCGTGTTTTAATGGAGATGGCATTGCGCCACACGCGGTCAGCACGGGGAGCGCCCCAAGGCTGAACCGAGGAGCCAGCAGTTTGCATCCAATAGAGCGGGAAATAATTTTGCGGGTGGAAGGTCTGAAGAAGGTCTTCCGTTCCGGCGAATCGGACCTGGTGCTCTTTGAAAATCTGTCGTTCCAGGTAGCTAAAGGGGAGATGCTCGCGATTGTCGGCGAATCGGGCGCCGGAAAGAGTACCTTGTTGCACATCCTCGGCGCTCTTGATACCGCTTCCGCAGGTGACGTATACTGCGCCGGTTTACGATTGAGTTCGCTTTCGGAGGATAAGGCCTCCGAATTTCGGAACCGGGAAATCGGTTTCGTCTGGCAATTTCACTACTTGCTGCCGGAGTTTACGGCACTGGAAAACGTGGCTATGCCGCTCCTGG
>MNGW01000053.1 GCA_001918935.1 Acidobacteriales bacterium 13_1_40CM_3_55_5
AATGATGCGGAGATCGGGACGGGTGGCCTTCAAACTCGCCATCACATCGAAGAGGTTTTGCCCGTTGCGATTTCCCAGTAAGATGAGCTCGATATCTTGCAGCGTGCCGATATCGGGAAGCGAGGCGGAAATCAGCTGGAAATCCGATTCCGAATCGAACAGAGCGCGGAATCCCACAAACCGCAGTGGATCGCTTTCCACCACAGCTATACGAATAGGCGTTTTCTTGGCCGGTGCAGCTGCAGATTTCATAGCTTTCCTAATGAGGTGAACTGCCGCTAGCATAACCACAATTACCCCACATGGAAAGAGTACGGTAACGGATTAGGCATTACGGGGGTAACATGATGAGCATCTAAACTTTAAGGCATCTAATCATGCAAGAGGCAGGCACTCATGAATAGAATTACCAGCTTAATTGCACTCGCGACAATAATGGCGGGGCAGGCATTGGCACAGGCTCCGGCGACGTCACCGAACTCCGTCCCGCCACCGACCACCACTCCACCCGAAACTGCCGCGCCCGTACAAAATCAGCCTACGCCGCCGGCTCCAACCGTGGCAGAGCCTCCGTATCAACCCAAGTTTCCCGGGGATCCTGCGCGTTCCGGCTCGGAAGCTGCCGCGCTCGGTTACATGCGCACAGTGATACGAGCGCAGCGCGAGTACAAAAAGAAAAACGCAAAATTCGCGCCCTCACTCAACGCCCTGGTACACACCGGCTCCTTCACCCGTCGCATGACCAAGACCGACCGCGGCGATTACACAGTTTCGTTTCAATCCAAAAAAGATGGCTTCGAACTGGCCTTAACCCCGAAGCAATTGGATTCTACGCACCGCTCTTTTTACGCCGACGAGGATGGTGTGATCCATGCTGAAGAGGACAAGGCAGCCAGCGAAACTTCCCCAACGGTGAAATAAATCCGGAAGCGATTATGAATTTGGTCAGGTACCCGGCTTGATCTCCGCCGCTTTTCCATCTCGATAAGTAATTAGCAACGGCTTCCCGCCATTGGGATACTTCACCGTCTTCGCTGATGGATTGTCAGAGCGCTCAGGCACTCCCATGCCGATTGCGAAATCCACTTGGATTTCATTCATGCCGGGCTTGACCTCGTGCCGATCGATGGCCGCCCAGATATCCGCCGGCCAATGCTTGTAGAGTTGGTGGGGATCCTCGATGTAGAGCATCTCGTCGGAATAAATCTGGTACTCGTTTCCTCTCACCGACCCGATGGGAAAAGCATAAGTCTTCTTGTCCTTTTCAAATACCGCCATCAGCTGGCGCTGATCTGCTGATCCAGGCGAGACATCGGTGACCACACTTTCAATTTGCAATTTTTCAATCGGCAGAAGTGTCCCAGCCTCGTGCGAAAAATCACTGTGGTGGCGGTTCGCGTCGTAAGGATAATAGGTGTAGCGATATCCTTCCTTTACCCACACTGGCTGCCTGGCAAGTTGCTGCGCCGATTTCAGGTCATAGGGATAAAGTTTTTTGGGGATAACGTAATAGTCAGGATTCAGTGGCGGCGCCTGCTTTTTCGCTTCCTCGACCTTGCTGACGTGACGCTGGTAGAGAATATATCCGGTCCGTGCAGCCGCCAGTACAATCGCCGCCACCAGAGCGATCTGTATTTTTCGTTTGAGACCTGGGGTGATCGGCATCCACGTAACTTTAGCAGAGACTGCCATCAGCCAGCGTTCCCACACTCTATGAGGTAAACTTAGATATACATGAGCGCCCGCCGCTGTCCGCGCTCTGTAGAGGAGACATTGTGGCCACTGTCACGCAAGACGAGGTCCTAAGCGCCCTGAAGCAGTGCTACGACCCGGAGATTCCGGTCAACATCGTGGATTTGGGCCTGATTTACGACGTGCATTTCGAAGCCGCGCCCGAGGAGAAGCAGGACGTCAAAATAGATATGACGCTCACCTCGCAAGGCTGCCCCGCGCACGTCATGATCGGAGAACAAGTCAAGGCACGCCTGGAACAATTACCAGGCATTCGCAATGCAAGCGTGAATGTGGTCTGGACTCCACCGTGGAGCCCGGAGCGATTGAGTCCCGAGGCCAGGAAACAATTGGGAATCGAATAATCGATCGTCTCTAACCGCGCAGAAGCGCCTCGTACCAGCCTGAACCGCGTCGTTCCGCTGCTTCCGCCAGACGCTCCCCGGCGCGCGACACAACATTCAGAAAACTAGTCCCGCGATCGACGTAGTCCGGTAAATTTTCACGGAACTCAGCGAACTTCTCGGGATATTCCGATGCCAACGTAGCCAGGCTCACACCCGCGAGAATCAGCCCAGCCGACGGCTTTCCCTTCAAAAACAAAATGGCACTGGCTCCGGCCGAACCTGCCAGTAGCGCTTTCTTCCAGTTCTCCATTTCCCGCCTCCGAATATGAGCAATTGTAAATGAGTGTTCAAGCCCACTGCTTTATACTGCGCAGACCCGTTAGGAGAACTTGGATGCCGAAACGCGGTAATGCAGCACTAATTTCTGCTCTGCTTTTTTCTTTATGTGCAACTCTGCTCGCAGCCGAACCCAAACCACGTGCACGCGACCTCGGAGTTCCTTTTGACGGCAAGCCTGGGCCATTGAATGCCATCACCGATGTGAAGGGCGTCGAAGTGGGTCACACCACGTTGATTTCGGGTGAGGGAGCTCTCAAGGTTGGGACTGGCCCCGTCCGCACCGGCGTGACTGCCGTCCTCCCCCGCGGAAAAAACTCAAAGGATCAAGTCTTCGCCGGATGGTTCACCTTGAATGGCAACGGCGAGATGACTGGCACAACCTGGGTGGAGGAGTCGGGCTTCCTTGACGGCCCCGTCATGATTACCAACACGCACAGCGTAGGAGTGGTTCGCGACGCGGTCATCGCCTGGCGTGTGAAACAGGGCCCGCCCGACGAAGACAGTTATTGGTGGTCGCTACCGGTCGTTGCAGAAACCTGGGACGGATATTTGAACGACGTAAACGGTTTTCACGTGAAGCCCGAGCACGTCTTTCATGCTCTCGATTCGGCCCATTCCGGCCCCGTCGAAGAAGGAAATGTGGGCGGTGGCACAGGAATGGTCTGCAACGAATTCAAAGGCGGCATCGGCACCGCCTCCCGGGTGCTCAATACCAAACAGGGCCGATACACCGTCGGCGTGTTGGTGCAGTGCAACTACGGACGCCGCGACCAATTGCGAATCGCCGGCGTGCCCGTCGGGCGCGAAATCCAGGAGCAGCGGACCCGGAAAGATGATGTCGGATCAATCATCGTAGTCGTGGCGACGGATGCGCCACTCATTCCGACACAACTGAAACGCCTCGCCAAGCGTGTATCGCTAGGCTTGGGACGGAATGGCAGTTACTCCGGCGACGGCTCCGGCGACATTTTTATCGCCTTCTCCACCGCCAATCCCGGAGCAGCAGTGAGCCAGGGCCTCCCGCATCTCACCATGCTTCCCAATGGCCAGCTCGATCCCCTCTTTCTTGCCACGGTGCAAGCTACTGAAGAAGCAATTATCAACGCCATGGTCGCCGCCGAAACCATGACCGGAATAAATAATCGAACTGTGATCGCCTTACCTCACGACCGCCTGCGCGAAGTACTGAAGAAATACAATCGTCTTGAGAAGTAGCTAGTCTGGTGTGGCGCGGGCGCCCTCGCCCGCGGAGTCATTGCGGGAAACTGTATAGAACAATAGGATTTCTTACTTTGCAGCCGGCCCAATACTCAGCGAACTGGATTACGGCCGAGCACGCAAAGGTTAGATTCTTTACTGCGACTTCTGGCCAAACTTCACCTTCGATTCCAGTTCTTTCGCCTCAGCATCTCGATGTCAGCATCTCGATGGAGGAAATAAAGCAAGTTGGCATATGTTTCCAAGGTCTGTATGGTGTCCCGGTCATTCAGACCCAGTGCTTTAGTCCGAATGTCGAGAGCCCGCCGGAGAAGTGGCGCTGCTTCTTGATAATGTCTCATTGTGAAGTACAAGGATCCGAGATTGTGGAGGTCGGACCCCAGATCGGGACTGTCGGGCGGCAAACCCTTTTCGTCGTTGCGAATTGCCCGCCGCAAAGTGAATTCAGCGGCGGCAAAGTCTTCGATGTACTCGTAGCATTTCGCTAGATTGCTAAGGTCGGCCGAAAGCCAGGGGTTTTCCTCGCCATAAATCTTTCCCCAGGTAATTAGCGCCCGCAGATAGAGCGGGACTGCCTCCGCACAGTGATGCTGGTAAAACTTTATCAGCCCGAGAGCATCAAGGCTGACGCCTACGTCGTGATGATCCGGCCCGAAGACTTTTTCTCGAATCTCGAGGATTCGCGCCAACAGCGGCTCGGCCAGATCATACTGGTGGCGAGCGGAGTAAAACAGCGCCAGCCCCTCCAGGGCATTTGCGTAGTCCGGATGTTCTCCGCCCACTGTTTTGCCATAGATGCTCACCGCCTGCCGAAACAGATTTTCTGCCTCCGCAGCCTTTCCAGTTTGCTTAATCAGATTCGCCAATGCCTGCAGCGTCTGAGCGACCTTCTCGTGATCTGCAGCAAGCAGGCGCTTCCTCGTCTCCAGCGCAGTCTGCAACAGAGGCGCCGCCTTATCGTAGGCTCCGGTGGCGGTATACAGCTCACCCAGATCGTTTTGCGTTTGCGCAGTCGCCAAGTCTGGCTGCGAAAGTTTCTTTTGACGAATCTCGAGTGCCTTGAGCAACAACGGCTCGGCTTGAACATAGTCGTTTAGCGTCTTGTAGAGTTCCGCTTGCCCATTGAGCACCTCGGCCGCTTGCGGGGAAGCAGCTCCGTACTGCCTGGTATAGATCTGCAATGCTTCGGCGTAGCAAGACTGGGCTGGTGCATATTTGCCCTCGCTGCGGTAGACCTCGCCCAAATCGAGCAGGCTCCGGGCCAGCAAGGGAGCGGCGGTAGCGGTCTTGCGCGCTTCGTCCGCCGAGCGTAAGAGCAATCCCTCAGCTTCGACGAAATGAGCGGCCTTGGCTGCCTTAGCTCCAGCTTCGTGGTCGCGCTCCCAGGCCTCCTGGGCTTGCAGCATGGCCGCGACGAGACAGAATGCTGCGGCCCATCCCAGATGCCATTGCAAGAGCCGGGACGCTGGCATTATGTCACTGAACTTCCAGAGAAATGATGTCGGCTTGTCGATCTCCGGTTTCGCGATAGTTCACCGCCACTTTCTGGTTCTTCCAATCGCAGGAGATTTGATCCGCACCAATGACAATGGCTTTGTTGCTGTTCGCGGCGCGCATACTCCATGTCGTGGAACCGGCAAGAATCGTCAGTGTCGCCGCTGGAGGAGCTGAGCAATCGACCGACAGCAGTTTGCCGTGAAGGAATTTTGCGGCGCCTATAACACCCGTAACATGGGGGGTCCCGGGCTCAGGCTCCGATGGCGCGGATGGGGTGCGGACCATCAGTGACTCGCCCGCTATAGATTGCGTCGAAGGCTGCGCCGCAGCCCGTGCCTGTTCCTTGTACCTTTGTACCTGGGCCAGTTCTTCAGTCGACCGAGACACGATTTGTGGATCGCCGCTGCTCTGCAACATGCGTAGAACGGATATTGCCTCGTCGAATTTTTGGCTGTCGAGAAATAGGTTTGCTAGATTGAAGCGGTACTGCTCGTTACGGGGATTCAGTTCGATCGCTTTCAACAAAACTGCACCGGCCTGCTCACGCTTCCCTCGTGACATGTAGGCGAACGCCAACAGGCTGTAGGCGTCAGCAAAGTCGGGATCGAGCTTGATCGATTTCTCCAATTCGTTTTGCATAGACTCCAGCCGCTCGTTATCGCTGCCAAAAGAGACCGAGCCCTCTCGTTGCGATAGCAGTGCAGAGTAATAAAGAACTCTTGAGTCATTGGAGTTGAGCTTTGCAGATTTATGAAAGTACTCTCCAGCTTTCTCAAAATCCTGTTTCATCAGGTATGAGTAACCCAAGCCTCGCATCGCGGCCGCGTTGTTGGGATCCGCCTTCAGTACGGCTTCGAACTCTTCCACTGCCGTTTTTTGATAATCAGAAGAATGCAGGTGAGCGTCAGCCAGTATGACTTGCGCATCGATCGTGGCCAGTGGCGCACTGCTGTATAACTTGCCGTCGATTCCGGCCGGCGCCGCTAGTTTGTAATACTTGTAATGTCCGCTGCTGTGGTAATTGCGCAACGTCTTGTCGAACTGGGCCGCGCTCATGCCAAAAGTCTGCTGGATCGCAGCTTCCACCGAGACATCTTTGTTCCTGACCAGGTCAAAATACTCACCGACTTTTGGAATCAGGGAATTATCGTAAATATAGTGAACTAGCAGTCCCGACTCAGCGTAAAACACCGTTCGATGGTCGCCGCTCTCGTTGTAAGTGCTCGAATACTGCCGCACTCGGAGCAAGTCGATAATCCTCAGCCACGAGGTGTTTGCCAAAACGTAATATTCGTCATCTGGAATCTTGCCCACATTAGCTTCCTTGCCGTCCACCACGATGGTGCGGAAGTATTCGGCAAAGCCTTCCTCAAACCATGGGTCCAATTGCACCGACATGGTCCCATTCATAAGCTGGTGCGCGTACTCATGGAAAACGGTTTGCCAGGGATTCTCCACCGACATGTCGAGCAGGATGAAGCCGCGATCGGAGCCGCTCTGAAACAAACCCGCCAGTTCCGTGGCCTTGCCGCGCCAGATGGGCGAAAACTGTCGTAATTCTTTGCTGTTGCGGAAAGCGATGATTTGCAGTGGGATGGGTGTGTTTACCTTCGCTTTCACCATCAGCGCGCCAAACACCGCACGCATCTGCTCGAAGCGAACTGCAACGTCGCGGCCGCGTTTGTCGCCTGCGTCTGTAATTACGGAAAAGTGCGGCGAGTGGATCTCCACCCATTGCGGCTCGCCAGAGAAAGCCGGAGAAGCAAAGGCGACGCAAAGTAAGAGACTTAGTAACTTAGCGTAAGTACTCATGGCCTACCTTCGGACGGCTATCGTAACACTACTCTGGATGGATTAAGACCCTAAAGGTTACTAATGCAAGAGTAAACTTTTGCACATGAGAGTCAGGTGAACGAATGCGCCGGGCCTCGGGATAATTAAGGGCCGGGGGATATCTCGATTCAGCAGTTCCCTGGTTTAAGACTGAAAATAATCGTGTTTTAGCTTATTGTTGCGGCACGATGTTGGCATGTCATGCGACCTCTTGCCAGCGTCCGCCTTGTTTCATCCATATACCCGTGAACCGGAGATGCTCAGTTTTGCCGGCATTGTGAACTCGCACGTCTTTATGCCAGGCTGGGGAAAAAAGAAGAAGGGCTGAAATGGCTGGAGAAGGCCTACGCTGAGCATCGTAGCGGTATGCTTTTCTCTACAAATTTATTCAACGGATTGGTCACCACGAAATCATCTGACCATAAACGCGCCAGTGTCTTTGGGTCTTTATGCAGGAAAGCTTCAGGTTCCTCCGCATTCAGTCGCCGGAGTCGCTTCTTCTGCAGGATTGGCCTTGCTAGTTGCCTGGCTGGTCATTTGAGGTTGAGCAAAAAGCACTCCCACGCACACCAGGGCGAGAAGCATGACGCAGGCAACGAATGTTTTCATGGACAGGATCCCTTTCCGTCATCGAAGAGTTCTATAAAAGGGGATGTCAAGAAACAAGTTCTGCCTCGACCGGAGTCGAGATTTGTTTCTCGAGATCCAGCCCACTTTCCATCGGCCTCGCTGGGGCGGT
>MNGW01000141.1 GCA_001918935.1 Acidobacteriales bacterium 13_1_40CM_3_55_5
CTCAGCATAGACATTTTCGTACTCATTCCTGTGCTGTGGGTCTACGCTTCTACACTCGTACATCTCGTGCTGCCATCCCGTTAGCTCTCTGAAGGCAACAAGGGTCACGCCAGCTCCCTTTACTATCTTCCAGCTTCGACAGCCACAATCTCTGGTCAGCTTGGCACTGCTCGACTGTGGGCGCGTGCTTCACTTCCTGAGTGGCAGATGTTCCTACAACACTAAGGAGAACGAGGAAACAGAATTCGTACCCTCGTCCACCTTGGGTAGAGAAGGCGGGCATCGCAAGCCAAAGCTGCCCATGTCGGTTTCTCAGAACCCTGACATCGGCAAGGACGAGGGCCAAGGAGAGAACACCCAGGATGCGGCGCACACCGACCTCTCCTTTTCATCGCTTTTTGCTCCAACCCCCCGTGATATCAGAGGCGCTTAGCTTGGGCATCGGCCAGGTGATTCATATTAGCCGGAACCTCCTTTTGGCTTCAAAAGTCAGCGCCAAGGTGATGAGTCGATTCACACAATTGTTCTCATGGGGGAAACGGGGGGGAGGCCGAGTGGCGTTGCGAACTCTATCCCAACTCGAACCCAGGGGCAAGCAAGAACGGTGACGGACTGACTTGTGCTAGAGCAGAGATTCAGGACCGTTTTGCTCCCGTGTTAGATCGAACCTTTGAATCAGCAGCCCGCTTTAACGGTAATGGCGACCTTACGGCACGCTGAATTCTTCCCAGCCTTGGCCCGCCTTGCAAGCCGAAACAGACTTCTGGCAAACCTCCAGCTTGGTGACCGGGTGCACTTCCCAGTTTGTGGCCCGCTTTAGGCCCTTATTGAACCGCGTTTCGGTTGGCAACAAGTGGCTCTGCCGAATGTGCTTTGTGTCCAGCATAAGCCAGCCAGTTACCCTGATAAAGTCACCCTCCAGATCATTCACATTCTTGAATAGCCAGTCGGGATGGCCGTTGGCGCGAATGCGAGGAGTTATCTCGGCTGTAACCGATGTCTCTTCTGCGTCGTCCGTTTCTTTGGTAAGAACCAGATGAACGTCTGTATCCACCCTCCGCGTTAATTCACAATTGCACGACTCCGCACTGCCCGGCTTGATCCGGATGAGAAAACCCGTCAGTTCGACCGGAGTTCCTTCTTTGCCGGGCGTTCTGATCGAGGATCTATCTTGCCCGGTATTCCATCTTGTCGGCTGGGCAATAAGGCGCATGGAAGCAATCGTTTTGTGCTTAACCGCCGCTGCGCTGGGAATGTCCGGTCGATTCTTGGCCTGGTTCAGCGCGCTGTCGGCGTCCTTGCCGCAGCCGGTGTTGGGGCATTCGGCAATACTGCCGATGCTGGCCGGGCATTCCGAAGTCGGTGGTGGCGGTTGGGTACGACCATCTCCAGCGAACAAAAGGGCCCAACCTACAACGGTCAGAAGAACCAGTCTGATATTGAGTTTCATGCAGCGTGACTCCTGGCTTGGAGCAGGGTAAGTGGGATGACCTGCGGCGGATTTTGCTCTTGCAAGGTGTAGGAGTCAACCAGAAAATCTTTGCAGTTACGTGCCCGGCCTCCGAGCGGAGCAGACCAATAGGGACCGAGCAACGAATGCACGTTGGTTGTCACTTACTCTGGGAGTCCATTCCTAATGAGGCCCTTTTGACATCGAGAGCGTGCCGTGCTTCTCGCGCATTTCCCTCTCGCTGTGAGACATCCTTTCTCTCTTGTTCAAACTTCTCAAATTCATCGCCGAGAACGATACCAGCCGCTGACATCGAGTCGTATTCTTTGTTCAAAGTATAGCGGTCAGGATCACAAAGATATCCGCCTTTGGCGCAACGTTGGTTGAAGTTTGAAACATTGCTGTCATAAACCTTTTTTCGCAGGTTGAAGGCATTCAAACGAGTACTGAGGTCAGCAGCTTTCTTTGAAAGGGTCTCCTCACGAACTTTCAAGTAGTCTTCCTCATCCTTGATTCGGCTCTCATCGTTCGCGAGTTCCATCTTAGCAATGCGGGCTGATCGCTCATCTTGTGACATCGTTTTGGGAAATAACAAAACGCCCAGTGTAGGGTGATGAATCTCATCGTAGTTGGCTTTTTCATCTGCTGCGGCTTTTGCTGCTAACGCGGTTGCTGAAGTTGCGACTTGGCTTGTGTTCGCGCTTCTCGGAAATGCAGAACTAGCCGATATAAATCATTTGCTTCGTCGGTTAGGCCCCGCTCTTCTTTGAAGACTACATCGCCGGAGTCGGCATCCGTGACCTCTAATGAAACGGTACCGGCTGTGAGGTCTGTGTGGTCAGAAGTCATATTAGCTACCAAGTCCGCGCGTTCACATGCATACACTCGCACATAACCGGTTGACACATTCTGCGCCAGTTCCATATTGCGAAAGGAGCGGTTTGGGGTGAAGTGCTTCTCGTTCCGTGACCATAGGACTCTACTGTCACCCGAGTAGCATATTGTTTTGGCACGTATCATTCTTGAAGCCGCAGCCTGCTCAACAACACCGCAGGTGGCTTGGTTGTTAGGCGGAGATAAACCCCATTTGCAATTTTGGCCTAATGCAACCATCGACACCAGCATGAATGCCCAGATCAGGATCGGCTTCACTGACTTAGACCTCCTGGCCTGGTGTTGCGAAAAAAATCGCAGGCACATCCATCACCAGGCACATCAGACTTTTTCGGGGGAAAGCAAACGCGGGGGAAATCCACATGCGTTGCGTCACTATTCTAACTCACAGTGAGTTACAACGAGACGAAATACGAAATTACGGCTTGGGTTGACCTTGGCAGGGTGCCCATTACCCCTAGGGCGGGCTTCTGGAGAAATCGTCCTAGCTGGCTTCGCAGTATTCTTGAATGGACTGGGCTAGGCCGGCCACGCCCCTCAGTGAGCGACGTATGGAGGAGCATACAATGTTGGCATGAGCACCAGATATCGAGAAGCCGCCTTTCTCGTTAGGTCCAACCCCGACGACGACGAAGAGGAAGATGAACCTAAGAAGGATGAAGAAGAGGATGACGAGGAAGGCGATGACGAGGGGTACTCGGAGTGAAGAAAGGCTTCAGCTTACCGCTTTCCAGCCGAATCGCCCTGGGAGTTTGTTTCGTCCGCAGTCTTATCCGTAGCGAGCGAACCAGCGATTGCCTTCATGCTCGCCGCAGTCAATTAGACCTTCAGCCTTCATTTCCATTAGAAGATTGTGTAGTTGAAGTTCTCCCAGACGCTTCAATGCCTGCGAGTTGTCTGTCAATTCCTTTTTATAAACCATCGGAAACCCCGCTCCGGTCATGGGGCGACCTGACGGTGCGATCCACTTTCGCTTGCGTAAGAGTTGAAGAACTTCTTGTTTATCGGCGTACGCGCCTGAATCGCGACTAGGCACCGCAAGGCGGCTCTTTAGTAGAAGGACTTGTTCATAGGCCAGGATCCGTTCTTTGCGCCAGACGCGGTAGGAGCCGAACATGGCGGCGACTGCGGCAAGGCAGCCCCAGATGATCTTCTGTTCCTTTGCTGACTCCATACCGCTAATGCAGCAAACGGCACGCTTAATGGGCCGCTCATGCCCGCTAGCCAATCGCCAAAGAAGGCTCGTAAGTAAGTCAGGAGCCGGATGTCGGGTTCACGCGGCTCTTCGGGCAAAGCAAGGATTAAGAAGATCGCATAGGCACCGAAGGAAAGCACCGCAGCCGCACTGGTGACGGTTGCGGCCTTGTCTAGTAACGGCGAATGAAACACCCGATCAATAACGCGCAGACAAAGCCCCAGCATTGCGAGAACCAGGGAAATTTTCGGAGGCAACACCATAGTCTAAGTCATCGCCCTAGGGGCATGGGCTGAAATGGAAACGGCATGTGCTCTGTTCTAGGATAACGTAACTTCAGTCCTCCCAGTATCCGCTCTGCTCAATGAATGCTGGGGTCAAAGGCTCGCTGATCTTGGTCATGTTGATCTTGGTCATGTTGATGTTCCTACCCCGGCCATCGTGCTAGGCTGCTGTCTCTAGTTTCGGCCTCATGACACTGACGCCTTGGCGGGAAGTCAGGAACGCGCGAATTCGAGCAAGGGCTGCATCTTTCCGGCGTCGGCTTCCCTCAGAGCGTCTAAATATTGTGTTCGCGCTTCTCCGCGCTTGATGAGATCCTTTGCACCCCAAGTTAACGGAGTATGGCCAAGGTTCGACAGCAGCAAGTCTGCCATCAGACGAGCGTGCCTACCATTGCCATTCGGGAAGGGGTGAATTGCCACAAGCCGGTAGTGAAATCGAACGGCTATCTCATCTGGAGGATATATCTGTTTCTCGATCCAGAAAAGAACATCGCCACATAGCACAGCGAGGCTCTCTCGAATTTGTTGGCATGGAATCCCAATGTTCTTTTCGCTTTTGCGGTACTGTCCCGCCCATTTCCATGTTTGGTCAAACATCCGGAAGTGCAACTTCCGAACGTAGCTGTCAGATACTAATTCAGGAATTGTCATTCTTGTAGCTGTTGCCCACTCCCTAGCACTCAGGATATTCTCCCACTCCCACTCATTCAGCTCTTGTTTCGTTGAGAGACTAGGAATCAAGCCCTGAATCTCTTCCGGAGAGAGCGGAGTATTTCCGTTGCTGTCGGTCGTCACCAATGACAAATTATGTGCCTATCTCTGAAGCATCCGCTTTGAGTGCTCTTCTATTTTCTCGTCTACCCGACCCACGGCCTGATCTTCCAATGCCATGGTGTGCTCAACCGCGCGGATGTTTTCGGTAGCCTTCGCTCGGGCGCGCTGTTGTACGAGTTCCTCAATGCTTCCGTTTTTCGGAACAATGGCATATACCAATTCGCACCCAAGCGCCTCGGCAGCTTCGCGCAGATTTCCAAGACTTATGCTGTACTCTGCCTCTGACTTCTCTAGGTACGCCACGATGCCACGGCTGCTATGGCCTAGTGTTTTTGCCATTTCTGGCATGGTTATTCCGGCGGCTTGACGAACCGCCCGAATCCAGCCTTTTTGTGGACGCGGAACTTTGGCCGCCTCGGCATAAGCCTTATAGAATCTGGCAAGCTGCTTCACGCGTAAACTTCTGAATTCAGGCTTCATACGGCACCACCCTCTATCTGTTGTTCAGTAATATCTTAACATAATAGCCACTTTGTTCCAAAAGTTTAGGACAAATTGGAATTAAAGTTAAGAAATATTTGAACAATCTAGATATATTGTTCAGGAATACCTGAACATTCATATTCGTAGACGAACAAAAAGCGAATATATAGGATTGGAAGATATAGGAGTATTGAGGCTCGTATGGATGAAGGCCGAAAACGCGTGCTTGGGATTATGGCTTCGATCCTAGCGGCCCGGAAACTCTGCCAGATGGACAGCACAAGGCCATCTCCGGCCCTGAATGCAATCATTGCGGATGCTGTTACCTTCGCGCAGAGAATCATGCAGAAAATTGATGATTTGCTTCCGCCTCCGCGAAAGGCAATGTGATAAGTGTTAGGCGGCATAATGGCCGACTTTCACAACAATGTCCGTTCCTCAGCCCTGGCTTCTACAGACCAAATCAGGACCCCGCGTACCAACTCGTCGACGAGCTCGCCCAATTTCCCCATTTGCTTGCGTCAGGATTTGGTGTATTTTGCCGCTGAACGATTGAGCATGGAGCTGCACCCATGGCATGGTCGCCTGAAGATCGTCGCAAGTTCCTTCGGGGACTCGATGACACCGAAAGCGTGCTTCTCATCTTTTACAAGTATCTCCTCTATCTTCTGATTCCGTCCGTCACCCTGCTGGCAGCTTTGTTTTTCCGTTCAGTTTCCAACGATTCTTTCCGAGACTTTCTTCGAATTTACGGTGGCATCCTGTATCTCATTTTCCTGGCCTGGGCAGTGGGCCAATTGTTCGCAATACGGAACAGGCAGTCGCGAGGACCCTCAGGTTGGAACACGCCCTCGCCGGGCGATCCGAAGATCAAAGTGAAATTCTCCAAGGATCCTGAGACCGGCGCACGAGGGTTTTCGTTTAACTTTGGCTTCGGCACCCCAGGTTCGAGTTCTTCTACGAAAACCATGCGAATCGGGCTTTCCGCGAGTTCCGTGGCGGATGAAGACAAACTTGATGACGCAGCATTAGTTCAAGCGGACGCGTATGTCACGGCCGGGTCGGGCTTGGATATGATTTGCCGCCTGCTCAATCCGCGCTATAAGGACTGGAGTTCACCTCAACAGCAGGTCTACCGCGCCTATCTTGAAAATCAGCTTGAGTTGCAACGAATGGCAGCCTCTCAGGTGGACGAGACTCTCGCTTCGGCACCGGCGAGTGAAACTCATGCAGTTCAGATCCCGCCCCCTGAAACTACATCTTCCCATTTTCCGGAGGCGGAAACGCCCAAATCTCGTCAATCATTGTTTGCTCTGCCTCCGATTGTTTGGTTCTTCTTAATCTCCTTTGTCATCATGGTCACAGCTTGCCTGGTGGGGTTGTACTTCTTCTCACGCGTCGCGCAGCAGTAATCCCAGAGGGACCGTTTTGGCATTCCAAAAAAGAACCCGGATTAGAAGTAAGTTGGCCGCCGTGGGCTGCGTGAGCCTGCTAGCTGTGGTCGGGTGTAGCCGCCCAAAGCAGTACAGACTCGGCGAGGCAATACCCGTCGGTTCTTATACTCTCAGCATATCGATGACTGAGATGACCCACCAGCTACACCAACGGCAACTTGTGATTTTCTACCGCTGTAATGGAGCGGGTTGGACATCCCTCTCGCAGTCGGAACGGGAGGAGTTCGTCAGTTTCTTGCCGGTCGCCTCGGTTTACATTGCTGGACGGTGGGGAGAACGAATATGCACCCGAGGAAGTGGAACTAGCAACAATGTACAGGGCTGATCGGACTGCTTATCAAGAGGCTTACACCAACGATGAAGATTCGAGGGTGATTAATCCTAGCGTCGAGTCGAAGAACAAGAAAGAAGCAGACAAGTGGGCAGAAGCGGCCTTGTATGGCCCTCCCGAGCAATGGGTCATAGTCTTTGACGTTCCTGAAAATGCAGCGAAATTCACTTTGGAGCTCAAGCCTTCTTTCTTTGGATCATCCGCCAGCATTGCATTGGACAGATGATGAAGACAGGCATCGTTCCCGTAAGCCTGCACTCTTGTCATTGGACTTAGACCCCTTCGCAGTGTCATCGAACCGCTACTTGAAACGGGGCTAAAACGGGACTTTTGGTGGCTTTTCGGGCCTAACTAAATGCACCCCCTGGCACATCTCCGTTTTCGCTGATGCCATCAGGAAGAGAAGCGAATGAGTACTCTGGGGGCCCTTACTGGGCCGTGGCCGCCGCTTTACATTGTGCCATTCTTGCGCCTTGTAATCTTTTTCTTGATCTGCCTCTTTCTTTAACAGAGCCACCCCGTTCTGCGGTTCGCTCCTATAAATTTGCATCACAACGGCCACAGCCATTTCTCGTAGGTCGAGTCCGCCTTAATTGTTTCCAGGACATTGGGCAGCGACTTGACGCCAATTTCCACCAGAGCAGTGGAGGCTGGGTATGACTCGGCCCGCCGTTGTTCAGCCACGTAATACAGTCTTTGTCGCTTCAACCTTTCCTCTAGGCTTAATGGCCAGTGAAAATCCAAAAACCTGGTTACAGCGGGGAAACCTGGTTCATAACGTTGATTGCCCAGCTTCTTTATGGCGAAGACAATGCATTCCACCATCTCTCGGCCGCGCACGGTACCCCGCACCATTCCATCGAGGTAGGAAACTAGTCGATCCGGCGGAGCGTTCTCTAATAGGTCGCACTTTTCGGCGGCAAAGCTGATGCCACTTGTGAGAAACAATATTGCCAGTACGACGGGATTCAGCCTCTTCACCATGAGCACCCCGTTAAATAAAAAATTCTGAAACTTAAACTTTTTGATTACAGGGCAGGATGAAGCCGCACGAGGGTTGTGCCCATTTTTGTGCCCACCACCTAACCTTACTGAGTGAGACTGAGTGACACGGCAACACTGGAAGTTCTTGAAGGCGTGCGATCTGTGGCATCGGGTCGCGCTAGGTAGCGCTCCCTCCAAGTCGCTGATTCCTCGTGCGGCAAGTCTCCGGAGGCAATCGCTCTATCCAGCTGAGCTACGGGCGCGATCAACTTCTGCTAAGTGTACATCCAGAGGTTTGCCCCATCAATGAGGGGGCTTGAGAGGAGATACTAGCGACGGTCGCAGTTTTCGGGTTCATCAACACGAAACGTTGCCGTCTGACGTGATTCGACATCTGCTTGCCAGTCGCGATATCTGATATCTACCAGCGACCCCGGCCACCGCCGCCGCCGCCACCACGGCCACCCCGGTCTTTGCCGCCGCCACCACTTCGCTCCACCTTGGGGCGTGCTTCGTTCACGTTCAGCGTGCGGCCTCCAAGTTGGCTGCCGTTGAGGGCGGCGATGGCCTTCTCTCCATCTTCGGCGTTGGTCATCTCCACAAAGCCGAAACCGCGCGAACGCCCGGTATCGCGGTCGGTCATGATGCTGACGCGGTCCACCTGCCCGTACGCCTCGAACATCGTACGCAGTTCATCTTCTGAAGTATTGAAGTCCAGGTTCCCAACGAAAATGTTCTTCAAGCGAATTGCCTCTCAGTGAGCTATCTGAATGCAGCTTACTTCGGCGGAAAAGCAGTGGGCCGACCGTCAAGCCGGAGTTGGCGAACAGTCAAATGCGGGGCAAGTATAGCAGGTCTGTATGTTCTGGGAAGCTATTCTGCCTTAAGGGTAGTTGTGTGCGATGGGGAACGCAGAACTCGCCACGTTCCCTGCCGGATGACTACTGACTTTGTTCCACGGTCGCCATGGAGCTTCTCTTGCGTTTGTTCGCCTGAAGTGCGCGCTTTCGTAGCCGCAATGATTTGGGGGTGACTTCGACAAACTCATCATCGGCGATGAACTCAATAGCCTGTTCCAGGTTCAATTGCCGGAACGGCACCAGGCGGATCGCCTCATCCGCAGTGGAAGCGCGCATGTTGGTCAACTTTTTCTCGCGCACCACGTTCACATCTAGATCGGTATCTTTGGCGTTTTCGCCGATGATCATCCCTTCGTAGACGTCGATTCCAGGCCCAACGAACAATTCACCTCGCTCTTGCAGGTTCCAAAGCGCATAAGCAGTAGAAACCCCGCCACGATCTGAAACCAGGGCGCCAGTAGGACGGTGGGGAATCTCGCCTTGCCACTCCATGTATCCATCAAATAGGGAATTCATGACGATGGTGCCGCGAGTATCGGTGAGTAATTGGCTACGCAGGCCGATCAGTCCTCGACTGGGCACTCGAAATTCGATTCGCACCCGGCCATAGCCATGATTGTGCATGTTGACCACTTCGCTCTTACGAGCGCCTAGTTGCTCCATAACTACGCCGACAAATTCTTCCGGGACGTCAATGGTCAAACGTTCTACCGGCTCCATGAGCTTGCCATCCATGCGTTTGGTGACAATCTCCGGCTTGCC
The DNA here is from genome assembly GCA_001918935.1 of Acidobacteriales bacterium 13_1_40CM_3_55_5. Taxonomy (GTDB): domain Bacteria; phylum Acidobacteriota; class Terriglobia; order Terriglobales; family Acidobacteriaceae; genus 40CM-3-55-5. The sequence goes on from MNGW01000141.1 coordinate 9,472, forward strand.
AACCATGAGCTCATATCCCTCGCGCCGCATCATTTCGATCAGGATTGAAAGTTGTAGTTCACCGCGGCCCATTACCTTGAACGAGTCGGTGTTATCGGTTTCGTCCACGCGCAACGAAACGTTGGTCAGCAGTTCTTTCTGCAGGCGCTCACGCAGATTACGAGAGGTAACGTATGTGCCTTCCCGTCCGGCAAACGGAGAAGTGTTCACCGTGAATTGCATCGCGATGGTAGGTTCATCAATCGTGATGTGCGGCAGCGGCGCCGGATTCTCGGCATCCGTAATAGTCTCGCCGATAGTGATGCCTTCTACTCCAGCTACGGCGATGATGTCACCTAAGGTTGTCTCGGTGGTATCGGTTCGCTTCAGCCCGGAGAATGAAAACAGTTTTGTGATCTTCGTTTTCAGGAATGATCCGTCCAGCTTGGCGATAGCAACCTCTTCGCCGGTGCGCATGGTCCCATTGAATACACGTGCAATAGCCAGGCGACCCAAATAGTCGCTGTAGTCGAGATTTGCCACCAGGATTTGCAGCGGGCCGGCGGCATCGCCCTGAGGCGCGGGGATGGTGTTGACGATGGCGTCGAACAGCGGCTTCAGATTCTCCCCGCCACCCTTGATGTCAGATGAAGCGGTGCCAGATTTGGCATTGGTGTAAAGAACAGGGAAGTCGAGCTGCTCTTCTTTCGCGTCAAGATCAATGAAGAGATCGTAAACCTCGTTCAGAACTTCCTGCGGGCGCGCGTCGGAGCGATCGATTTTGTTGATCACCAGGATGGGAGGAAGCTGTGCCTCTAAAGCCTTTCCCAGGACGTAGCGTGTCTGCGGTAGAGGGCCCTCGCTCGCGTCCACCAGCAGCATGACTCCGTCTACCATCTTGAGCGCACGTTCTACCTCGCCGCCAAAATCGCTGTGTCCGGGCGTATCCACGATATTGATCTTTACGTCGTGATAGAGAATCGCCGTGTTCTTCGCCAAAATGGTGATGCCGCGCTCGCGCTCCAGTTCGTTGGAGTCCATCACCCGTTCAACGAGAGCCTCGTTGGATCGGAATGTGCCACTCTGACGTAGCATGGCATCCACTAGCGTGGTCTTACCGTGGTCTACGTGCGCAATGATGGCGATATTACGAATAGCTGAATTCAAATTGTGACTATCCTTCCAGATGGACCGCGACACGTGCTCTTACCACTTTACTATGTGTTCCGCTCGGGAGGGAGTTTGTATGAACTTTCGTGCGCGGACAACAAGATTGATGACAATTAGGCGGATCAGGCAACCACTGCCGTTTCTTTCAACGCCGGTTTTCCCGCCAACCGGCGTTCGGCCTGCTTCACAGCGCGCCGGGCTGCGGCTATGCCCCCTGCGGTGGTAGATAGCGGTCCTTCAGAATCTGTGTTGGCAAAGAAGACGCGATCCATAGCTCGTCGTGCCAACGGCTGCACCTCGGTGAATAGGCCTGGAGTGGACATGAACATAGGATGTCCGCGCCGGTAAATGTGTACCTCCAGGGGTGCGACATCCGATCCCGGAAACAGTTTCTGAAAATCACTCAAAACTTTGACTGCAACTTCACGCGCGCTCGATTCGGTGAGCAGGTATCCACGCTCAGCTTCACGCAACGGGGTGTAGCAGGTGAGGATGTTGGCTTTCTGCTGGTAGCCAGGTTGCTTCTGTACCACCCAGTCGGCCACGATGAAATCCGTGAAACTGTTACCCGGACACCAGGTGTCATATCCTTGCTTGAACACTGGCTTGTCGAAGATGAGGTTGACCACGGGATAAGGAATGTAACGCATTTGTCGCATGGCCTCGCTTTGTTTTTCCGGCAAGCCTTCTACAATGCGCCGAGTGATGAATTTAGGGGTGGCCATGATCACCGCCTTCGCCGCCACTGACTTCAGTTCGTTACCTTGCATGTAGGTCACCTGGACGCCGTTTCTAGCCGGAACCACGGCAATGGTAGTGGCGCCGTTGTGCATGCGGTCGGCAAACTCCGAGTGAAGAAGTTCTGATAATTTTTTAGAAATTGCGCCCAAGCCTCCAGGCCAGGTGTAGCGTTCATCCTGACGATTCTCTATCGCCATTTCTTGCAGGGTGGAGATTCCTAAGGCCGCAGCTGTTTCCTCGCTTACTGCGCCCCAATTGGAAGGACCATAAGTGTCCCACCATTGCTTGATTTCCTCGGGATATCCCTTCATGAAATCAGTGAATGGAACTCCATAGAGTTCTTTGGAGCGTCTTTCAACGTTGATCGCAAGGATGTCCTTTCTAAATTTCTTGAAACCTTCGCGGACACTGGCCGAATAAGGTAGTTTGGCCAAACCCTCTCCCCAAGTATCAGGAATGAACTCACCTTTAATGATGCTGCCGTCCCAATTGTTGATGGGCAGAGGCTGCAGTCCAATTTGCTGGGCAAATTCGTAGGCGATCTCGCTCTTTTCCAGAAAAGCACCTCCAGTGGCGTACGCATTTCCTTGATAATCCATCAGGTAGGAATTCCCGCCCCAGTGTGGCTCCTTTTCCAGAAGCAGGAAATCCCGTTGGCGCAGAAGATAGGCCGCCGTCAGTCCGCTCACCCCGCCGCCGACGATGACAACATCATGTCGGGCCGAAGCAGGCGGTCGACTGAAGATTTTGCCATCCCGCACCTGATGACAAATCAGATTATCTTCGCCCTCAACCGCCGGCGGAGCGCTTGGCTGTCCGGCAGCCAGAACTGAGCGATCAATGGGACATCCGGCGGCAACCGCGCCACTGACGACAAACTTGATGAAATCTCTGCGATTCGGGCTCATGCGTTAGTCCCCTTGCGCCGGACTTTCCAGCAACTCGGCGGCGATTTCCGGCTGGACTTCCGAAGCCACACGCAGCCGGTACCAGATCAAAATGGCAAACAACGAAAAAACGAAGATGATACTGGAGATGGCATTAATTTCCGGCGTGATCCCACGTCGCAACCTGCCCCAGATTTCCAGCGGCAACGTATTGTCGCGTCCGATCAGGAAGAAACTGACGGCGATCTCGTCCATGGACAGGGTGAAGATGAGCAGTGCAGCCCCGATGATAGATAACCGCAGGTTGGGAAGAGTTACGTGCCGGAAAGTCTGCCAGTAATTTGCTCCCAAGTCGAGGGAAGCTTCCTCCTGAGAGCGGTCCAATTTCTGCAAACCCGCGAACACCTCAGTGGTGGCCACTGAGATGAGCGCTGTGCCGTGACCCAGAGCAATAGTCAGCAGGCTGAGCTTAATATCGGCTTCTCGAAACAACATAAGGAGCGAGAGCCCGGTAATAATTCCTGGGAGAATGAGAGGCAGCAGCACAAGCCGGCGAAACAGAGCTTTGCCGGGGAAGTTAGCGCGATCCAGCGCCAGCGCTGCGGGGATGCCGAACCCGAGCGAGATAATCACTGCGGCAATGGCCACCAGCAGGCTGTTCAGCACAGACGTCCAGATGGCTTCGTCGGCGAAAAGCAAACGGTACCAGGCTAAAGTGAGGTCACGAGGCGGAAATCCGCCAACCCCCGAGCCGTTGAACGAATAAACGATCAGCGTGACGATGGGGAGATAGAGAAATCCGAACACTAATGCGGCATGCCAGGGCAGCCATCGCGAGGCTGTAACCGAACTTTCCAGCGCCCTCAACGGAAGCTCCATTTCTTTTCCAGTTTTTCCGACATGAAAAGCAGAGCAACCACCAGCACCATCATGCAAAACGAAATGGCAGCGCCTAGAGGCCAGTTGTAAGCTGCACCAAACAGGCTCACAACAATGTTGGAGATCATGATGCCGCTAGGGCCACCGAGCAACAACGGCGCTAGAAAATCCCCCAGGCTCAACACGAAGGAAAAAGTGGCGCCAGCCACTACTCCCGGAATCGAGAGGGGAAGAATTACTCTCCAAAAGGTTTGAAACGGCGATGCACCCAGATCTTGCGACGCTTCGACTAATTGCGGCGGGATGTGTTCGAGCGATGCGTAAATCGGCAAAAAGGCAAACGGCGTGTAGATGTGAGTAAGCGTCAACACGACGGCAAATGGGCTGTACAGCAGAAAATCCAAGGGATGCTGAGTGAGATGAACGTATTGCAACAGTGTGTTGAGAACGCCGTCGCTGCCCAGGATAGTCTTCCAGGCGTAGGCGCGAACCAGATAACTCACCCACAACGGAATGATCACCAGCTGATAAAACAAATCTTTTCTCCTGCCGGCGTGGAATGAAAGGTAGTACGCGAGTGGATAACCAAGCAGCAACGAAAAGAGCATCACGCGAGCTGCGATCCACATGGAACGAAACAAAGTTTGAAGATACACGTTCACCCGCAGCAGTTCGCGGTAGTTATCGAAAGTCCAGGAGTGGACGATGCTCTGCGCCGGAGAAACTGACCAGAAGCTGAAACAGAACAGCAGCGCGTACGGAATCAGCAGAAAAACAAGAACCCACACGAGAGGTGGCAGCGTGATCGCAGTTCGGTAGGCTCGGGAGAACATCAGAGGCCCTTTTCCGCTTCTTGAGATTTACGGACCGGTATCGCATCTTCAGGAGAAAATTCCAGCAAGAGATTTCCCCGAGAGTTCTGCCCGCTAGCCGTTCTCATCGAGAGCAACAGGCCGTCGATGCATTCGATTTGCAGCAGTTCTGTAGCTCCATGGAAGGCCTGCCAGATGACTTTGCCGCGAAAACCGATGCGGTCCGAATCTGTGTTTCCGGCAGCGACGCGGATGTTTTCCGGACGCAATGAAAAAAGTGCGACCCCGTCAGGCAACTTAACCGGCCAACTAAGCGACTTGCATCGGGCGATGCCTCTGCTAACCTCGGCTGTAAGAAGGTTCGTGTGGCCGATAAACTGTGCCGCGTAGGCTGTTGCAGGATGGCTATAAATCTCCCGCGGTGAGGCGACCTGCTCCAGTTCACCGCGTCGCAGGAGCGCGATACGATCCGACATGACCATCGCTTCTTCCTGGTCATGCGTGACAAAAACAAACGCGATGCCTACTTCCCGTTGAAGCGATTTCAATTCCACCTGCATTTGGCGGCGAAGGTTCGCATCCAGCGCGGAGAGTGGTTCATCCAACAAAAGCAGACGAGGCCGATTCACTAGTGCCCTCGCCAGTGCGACTCGCTGTTGCTGTCCTCCACTGATTTTTCCGGGCTTAAACTCGGCGTACGCAGTCATTTTGACCATCGCCAAAGCCTGCTCTACTCGAGACACACTCTGTTCCTTCGGCAACTTTGCCACCTTTAAACCGTAGCCGACATTTTCTTCGACTGTCAGGTGCGGAAAGAGCGCGTAGTATTGAAATACGGTGTTCACGCGGCGATGATAAGGAGGCAGAGCATCGAGTCGCTGGGCTTCCATCCAAATCTCGCCAGAATCCGCAGTCTCAAAGCCCGCAATGATCCGCAGCAATGTGGTTTTGCCTGAGCCGCTTTCACCCAGCACGGTGAGAAACTCGCCTTCGGCTACCTGGAGCGAAATATCTCGTAGCACAGGATTGCGCCCGAAGGACTTAGCCACATTGCGGATGGAGAGAAGGGGTTGGGTGCCGAGCTTCGGAGGGCTACTACTCGCGGATTCGGTGTTGATCAACACCATGCCATGTTTGCCGGGAGAAAAGACTACTGCGCGGCCTTCACTTCATTCCAAATCTCGTTGTATTTGGCGCGACGGGGCACATTTTGCCAAAAATAAATTCGTTTTTGATAGTTGTCCACATCATCGAGATGAAGACTTTTGATCTCGTCCGCTGACATAAACTGCGCCGCAGTTGGGTTCGCCGGAGTATAGCCAGTTACATCTGTGACTTTTTTCTGAGTTCTTGCGTCCACCATGTACTCGAGGAATTTGTGCGCTAATTCCTTCTGCTCGCTCCCGGCGGTGATCATCAGGTGATCAATCCAGCCCGTGGTGTTTTCTTTGGGAATCGTTTCTCCCACAGGAAAATTGATCTTGCGAAGTTGGTTGGTCATCAGTGGCCAACCCATGGCCGCGACCACCTCGTGATTCTGGAACAGATTAGTCAGTTCGCCGCCAGTGGCCCACATCTTGCGGATGTTCGGTTTCAGTTCCAAGAGTTTCTTCTTGACCGCTTCCAGTTGTTCGTCGCTGAGGTTGTAGAGCTGGGCGGGGTCAGGTTTGTCATACCCCAGGATCTGCGCCGCCATGTACACGGTCGAAAGATCATCCCACACTGAAATCTTGCCACGGTACTTCGGGTCCCAGAGCACGTTCCAGCTTTCGGGCGCATGCCTGAGAGTTGTGGCGTCGTAGATCAAAGGATTAGGGCCCCACATGAAAGGCACGCCGTACACTTGTGAATTCATGCGCACCAAGGGGAGGGAAGTGAGCTGTGGTGATAGCCGTGTATAGCTGGGAATTTTTGAGAGATCAAGCGGCGCCGCCAATCCCGCGGATGCGATCATGGTCGCTACATCGCTGGATGGCGAGATCACGTCATAATTGCCGGCGCTTCCGCCGCGCAACTTGGCGACCAGTTCGTCACTCGATCCCATGTACGAAGCGGACACTTTGCAGTGGTACTGCTCTTCAAAGGCGTGGACGAAAGAAGGATCGGCATACCCTTCCCACACCAACAAATTAAGAGTGGGCGTCTTCTTGCCACAGGAGCCAAGAGGCAGAGCAGCTATCGCGAATAGAAGTGGGAGGGCGAACCGCCGAATCACCAATTCGACTCCTTCTTGGAGGCGGTGGGGATTGAGCTCCACTTCGGCGATTGATAGACAACTTTCCCGCCGACGAAGGTTAAGAGCACTTCCGTCTTCACAATTTCAGTTGGTGGAATCTTGAATAGATCCTGGGAAAGCACGATCAGATCTGCGAGTTTGCCCGGCTCAATCGAGCCTTCCGTTTTTTCTCGTCGTCCCGCCAAGGCTGCGCCTAGAGTGTAGGCCTTGATTGTGTCTTCAAGGCTTACGCGCTCTTTAGGTACGAAACCATCCGGAGGATCGCCTTCGGTGGTTTGCCTGGTCAGGGCGTTCTGCACACCCGGCCAGGGGTTCAGGGTGACGACGGGCCAATCGCTACCGAAGGCGAGAAGTCCTCCCGTGCTCTCGATGCTGCGCCACACCCACGCGCGCTGAGCACGTTCTGGCCCTACGTTGCGCGCCCAAATTTTAAGCGTGTCCTCATCCGGATAAGCATGCAGAGGCTGAAAGCTTGCCACGACGCCAAGCTTCCCGAAGCGTGGGATATCTTGAGCACTGATAGTCTCAATGTGCTCAATGCGTGGCCGCGTGTCGTGCGTCTGATTGCTTTTCTCGGCTTGCTCATACGCATCCAGGGAGAGGCGTACCGCACGGTCGCCGATGGCGTGAGTAAAAATCTGCAGTCCACGGCGGTCCAGTTCTTTAACGGCCTGCTTATATTTCTCGGGCTCCCAAAACAGTTTTCCAGTCTGTGTAGGATCGTCACTATACGGGGTTAGCATGGCTGCGGTGTGCGCCTCGACCACGCCATCGAGCATGGTCTTCACCACGCCGCCCGAAATCCACTCGTCCTTATAAGTACGGCGAGCCGCCTCGATCTTGTTGATGGCATCGCCGGTCAGTTCCGGAGGATCCAGAAAGTACGCGATGTAGAAACGGAGTGTGAGGTCCCCCTGGCGTCGCAATTCATCATAAAGATCGAGCCATTCGAAATCCTGGCCTGCACTGTGCACCCGTACCAATCCAAACTTATTGGCTTCGTGCATGCCTAAACGCAGCGCCGAAAGCCGCTCCTCACGGCTCGGCTTGGGAAGGAATTTCGCGACTAAATCTCCAGCTGCTTCTTGGAGCGCGCCGGTTGCTTCGCCATTGTTGTCTCGTACGATCTTGCCATTCGCAGGGTCCGGCGTATCGCGTTTAATGCCAGCCGTCGCTAAGGCTTTGCTGTTGGCCCAGGAACTGTGACCATCGAACGCAACCAGGTAAACCGGTCTGTCGGATACAACTTCGTCCAGAAATTTCTTGTCGGGGAGCGCACTGGGAGCAAAGGTTGGATACGTCCAGCCCATGCCAGTAATCCACGTTTCCTTCGGATGTGCCGCCGCGTACTCCTTCACCCGCTTCTGAATTTCTGCGACAGTCGTGGCACCGTTAAGAATCACTTGGGTCAGTCCCAGTGAACCGTCCATGAAGTGGATATGGCAATCGGTGAAGCCGGGCAGCACCAGCCGTCCGCCGAGATCGATGACTTTGGTGGAAGAATCGCGATATGAACTGACGTCCTTCACGCTCCCCACGGCGAGGATCTTGCCGCCGCTGATAGCCACAGCCTCGGCCCAAGGCTGGCGCGAGTCGAGAGTATAGATACGCCCGTTGAGTAA
>MNGW01000010.1:0-7969 GCA_001918935.1 Acidobacteriales bacterium 13_1_40CM_3_55_5
CGCGAAGTCGCAAGATGGGACGTTTAGGACGGGTCGATAACGGCTTCGTCAACCAGCATGATTGGAATGTTGTCCCGAATAGGATAAACACGGCGACACTGGCCGCACTTCAAGCTTTGTCCTTCATCCTTGGGAGTGAGGGGTTTCTTGCAAACTGGGCAAACCAGCATATCGAGCAAATCTTGAGAAATCATGACCTTGCTATGTTAACTCCTGGCAGGCAACGCGAAGTAAGAATTTTGTACCCAGCCGGGTAAGCGCATCACGCAGATGATTTACGATAAGATTTCAGTCTCGACCATCGCATCCACAAATGAGGTCCATGGCTGCCATCGTTCTGGACGGCAATAAAATTGGGGCGGAAATCCGGGCGGAAGTCGCTTCCGAGGTGAAAGCCATGACCGCAGCGGGGATACGTCCTGGCCTCGCCGTAGTCCTGGTGGGCAATAATCCTGCTTCGGAAATCTATGTCAGGGGAAAAGTGAAGAGCTCCGAAGAGGTGGGAATCTATAGCGAGAAACACACGCCGCCGGACAACATCTCTACCCAGGCCTTGCTAGATTTGGTCATAGACCTAAATCGGCGGGACGAGATCGATGGCATCCTGGTGCAGCTACCGTTGCCGCCACAAGTGGACGCAAAAAAAGTCCTCATGACAGTGGACCCTGCGAAGGATGTGGACGGCTTTCACCCGGTCAACGTCGGTTTCCTCTCTACGCAGCGGCCCGGACTTGTGCCCTGCACTCCGGCGGGGATTATGGAGATCCTGAAACGAAGCAATATTCCGATTGCGAGTCAGGAGGCTGTCGTCGTCGGCCGCAGCGATATTGTGGGCAAGCCCACTGCCATGTTGTTGACCAATGCCAATGCCACGGTGACCATTTGTCATTCGAAAACTCGTGATCTTCCTGGGGTTTGCCGGCGAGGCGACATTCTGATCGCGGCCATCGGCCGGGCGGGGATGATCACCCGCGATTTCGTAAAACCCGGGGCTACCATTATCGATGTGGGAATGAATCGAGTGACCGACCCGGCGGAGTTTGCCCGGCTTTTTACTGGAAACCCAAAACGCGAAGAAAGCTTTCGGACGAAGGGGTTCACCCTGGTTGGAGATGTCCATCCCGAGGTGGCCGAGGTAGCCGGCGCGATTACACCCGTCCCTGGCGGTGTAGGGCCGTTGACCATTGCGATGCTGATGGCAAACACCGTACGCGCGGCAAAATTGCGTCGGGGCAATCCAGTCCCGGAACTTTCCCGCGTTTGATTCGCGACGTGGCTGCACTTCTTGCAGACGGAAACCCCGCCGTTTGGACATTCCGAGTTGCGGTCAGTTTTTCTGTGAAGTAAGCGAGGCTGGATTGCTGAAAGTCGGTGTAACCGGTGGCATCTCCTCGGGAAAGTCCGTTGTGGGCGAAATGTTCGCCGCTCTCGGCGTTGCCATCATCGACGCCGACCACATCGCGCATGCCCTTATGCAGCCCGGCGAGACGGTCTACGCGGAAGTTGTTCGCCACTTCGGCGTTGGGATTCTGAATCCCGACGGAACTGTCAACCGATCGAAGCTCGCGGAAGCAGCTTTCGGGGCGCCTAACCGGAAGGCTGGCTCGCGCGTCCAAGAATTGAACCGGATCGTCCATCCCGCCGTGATTGAAAAGCAGGAGGAGTGGATGAATGAGATTGGGCGCAAGCAGCCGCAGGGGATTGCGATGGTGGAGGCGGCTCTGATCGTGGAAGCGGGCGCGGCCAAGCGCTTCGACCGCCTGATCATGGTGACTTGCCAGCCTGAGCAGCGATTTCAACGCTGGGCAAAGCTGAGAAAAGTGGATCAGGACGCAGCCGCTCGTGAAGTGACTCGCCGTATGGCGGCACAACTGCCAGATGAAGAAAAGATTAAGCTCGCCGATTACGTGATCGACAACTCCGGGTCGCTGGACAACACGCATAAGCAGGTTCAAGAGGTGTACGAGGAGCTGCGGCGGCAAGCCGAAAAGAGTTGAGTGCCGAGTTCCGATCCCGCATCTATAGCGTTGAGTCAGGGCGTTTGTCGAGAAACCATTCAGAATCAGTAAAATCCGTGGCTGGAAGGTTTGACCATGAAGCTGCTACGACCCGTTCTTGCGGCTGTTATTCTTGCCGGCGCGTTCTTCTATTTCACCACTTACAGCTCGGGACCGTTCCGCCCGTGGAACTGGATGGGGCGTTCCAGCAAGGTCGAGATCACCGAAGCCGCCGGAGGTGCATCGCTCGATAGCGAAGAGCAGAATAATATCGGTGTCTACCACAAGAACATCGGAGCAATCGTCAATATCACCTCGCGAGCCGTCGCCTTTGATTTCTTCTATGGCCTTGTGCCACAGGAAGGACAGGGTTCCGGGTTCATCATCGATAAAGAAGGACACATTCTCACGAATTATCACGTCATCGCCGACGCCCGCCAGGTCGAAGTTACGCTCAATAATCGTAAGACGTACCGCGCCACCGTGATTGGGACCGATCGCTCGCACGACCTAGCCGTGATTCAGATCAAAGCCCCTGACCTGCCGTCGATGGTTTTGGGTGACTCCCGCAACTTGCAAGTGGGACAAAAGGTGTATGCCATCGGCAACCCATTCGGATTGTCCGGCACGATGACACGTGGCATCGTGAGTTCTATTCGTTCGGTGAAGGAACCTGACGGCATGAGCATTGATGAAGCCATTCAGACCGACGCGGCCATTAATCCGGGAAATTCAGGCGGCCCCCTGCTCAACTGGCACGGTGAAGTCATCGGCATCAACACCATGATCGCTTCCAACGTGGGACAAAGTGCGGGCATCGGCTTTGCCATTCCCATCAACACCGCCAAAGCCGTGCTGAACGATCTGGTCACATTGGGACGAGTGCGGCGTCCAGCTCTAGGGGTCCGGACAATTCCAATCACGCCTGAATTGGCGGAACAAATGGGGCTGCCCTCGGACTTCGGTTTGCTCGTGATTCAGGTCCTTCCCGGTGGCGCGGCCGACCGTGCAGGGTTGCGTGGCGGCACCGAGCGCGCGTATCTCGGCAACAGCCCAATTATGCTTGGCGGCGACCTGATCGTTGCTGTCGATGGTGAGAAAGTTGAAGATCAGCAAGATCTGGCCCAGATCATGAACAACCATCGGGCGGGAGATACCGTGCGCATGAGCGTGTATCGGGGAATGAAAACAATGGACGTTACGGTGACTTTGGGGGAGGCGAGAGAGCAGTTGTAGTGGGGCGGATTACGATTGTCAATTTACGATTGTTGATTTTTGATTGAACCCACGCCAGAAACGCTGCGGAAAGCTGGACGAATGAGTGGCTAAGGAAATTCATCACAATCTAGCATTGCTGCTCAGTGAAAGAGGCATTATGAGTTGGGCCTCTCACGTTTTCATTGTCCTCGCTCTCGCTGTAACTTGTGCTGCTCAGAGCATCACCTACCTTCGCCTTGACCGCTCCTTAATTCAAGAAAGACTCAACCCGTCTCCCGACATGCCGGCGGAACGTGTTGCGTCTCTAAAGACGTTGTTCAAGAAGGCGGGTTGCGTAATCTGCACCATTGCGGGCACTGGGGACGGCACCGTAGTGATCGCTGCTTCGAGCGATTACCGCGACCGCAATGAGCGAGGCTTCGTCGAGTGGTCCGGTCTGGTGATGTTGCCCTTGCTGGCCGAGTCTCTTGATGCGGTGCGGCACCGCCAAACTCTGGTGTTCGCAGCATTTGCGGGGAAGGACCACGGCATGCATGGCGCGGCCGAGTATCTGAAACAGCTGCCGGAGCGCAAGCGCAACTCCATTCGAGCGATGATAGAGCTGCAAACGATCGGCAGAACCCCGCCCATGTATGTAGCCTCAGAGAGGGACCAGCGACTCGCGGACTGGCTCATCATGTCGGCACGAGGCGTGAAACTCCCCAACGACCCGGTTAACCTCGGTGGACGAACGGTTCTTATCTCGGGGAAATTCGTCGAACGCATAGATCTGCCGGGTGACGGGAATCAGGCAAACTCCAAAGTTTTTGCGAAATCCCACATTCCGGCAATCACAATTACTTCACTCGCTGCCATGCCGGTTCCCGGGCTGATGTTGCCGGGAAATGTTCCGGTTACGCAGCCCACTACGACCTTGGACATGTCGTCCTATGAGGACACGTATCACTTACTTTGTATTTATCTGCTGGTGTTAGACCGGCAGTTGGGGATGGACCAGGGACAGAGGAATATTCCGGCTGAAACCAAGCCGTCTCCGGCTCCCGCGACACAAGCAGACACTGCTCCTCATGGCTCAACCGACCCTCGAACTGAACCTAACAGTGAAGCCGCTTCACCGCCAGAACACCGGGGCGCTATATCGGCTGCCGCACCCGGGCAAGCGGCAAAACAGACAACAGCATCCCCGCAGAATTCAACCCCAGCCCCCATATTCCGTGCCACGACGCGCCTGGTGCAGGTGGATGTCTCGGTGACCCACAAGAACGGCCGCCCAGTGCAAGGGCTCCAGGCATCCGATTTTTCAGTTCTTGAGAATGGCAAGCCGCAAGAGGTGAAGGCCTTTGAGGCGCATACCGGCATCAGGAAGGAACAGGCCATCCCGCCGGCGCCATTACCGCCAAACACCTACACCAACCGCACGGCGGTAAGCGGTGATGACACCATCAACATCTTGTTATTCGACATGCTGAATACGGCCACCGCGGATCAGGGATATGCGCGAAAGCAGATGATCGAATTCTTGCATACACTGCCGAGGGGACGCCGGGTTGCTTTGTTCGTGCTAACGACTCGTCTCGACATGGTGCAGGGGTTTACGGACAGCTCCGACGCGTTGGTCAAGGTGGCCGAAGCCCTGCTCGTAACCCATTCTCCGGTACTGACCACATCGGCTGAAACGCAGCAGGAAAAGGGGGAGATTGACTTCCTGGGAAAGCTCATCTCCGAGAGCGCGAGAGGACGCGGCGGCACCGAAGACCCGGGAAACGACACCAAGCAGAGGCTCGAACAACCGCTTGCAGACATGCAAGCTGCCCGTACCGACATTCGAGTGGGATTTACATTGCAGGCGCTGGATGGAATCGCGCGGGCGGTCTCCGGTTATCCCGGCCGGAAAAATCTCATTTGGATGTCTGGCAGTTTTCCCCTGAGGTTGCGCCGCGATGAGGGCACAAAAGATCCCATGCGGAATGTCCGAAACTACGATAGCGCCATCCGGAGTACGACCAGTTTGCTGGCTACTTCTCGCATCGCGGTTTATCCAGTGGATCTGCGCGGTGTGAGGACGGCCGGGATCGACCTTACTACGGGCGCCGCGGCGAGCGGAGCTTACGCCGATGCCAGTACCGCATACTCGAAAACATTGAACTCCGAGTCTGGCGCGCGGTTCGACGAAGAGAATGTGTTGCGAGACGTCGCTTATCAAACCGGCGGAGAAGCGTTCATCGGGACCAACGATCTGAAGCAGGCGGTGCAACGCGGAATCGACGATGGATCCAAGTATTACACCCTGGCCTACACTCCTGCCGAGGGAAACCGCGAAGTCGATTTCCGTGACATTGAGGTAAAGCTCAACCAGAAGAACGTGAACCTCGCCTACCGGCGCGGCTATTACTGGGCGGCGCGGCAGCCGCCTGCCCAGGAAAGCAGAGCGCACGCCCTCGCTTTAGCTTTGCAGCCCGGGATGCCGCCTTCCAACATGCTTCTGCTCAATGTCAAAGTACTGCCTGCCGATGAAAGCCACAAGAACACTCGAATCGAGTTCCAGGTAGATGCTGGCGGGATCGCATTTTCTGAGATGCCCGGCCATACCTGGCGGGCCCTGCTCGACTGTATGACCGTGGCTTTTGATACCAAGGGAAATGATGCTGGCCAGGTGGCCAACACATTTCAGGTTACCCTTTCTGCGGCAGAATATGAATCTACGCAACACAGCGGGCTTACGCTCCAGCAAGAGATCGCGCTGGCTCCGGGCAGCTACCGAGTGAAGGCTGGAATCATGGATCCCGGCAGCGAGAAAGTGGGAACCGTGGACGTTCCGCTGGTGATCTCCAGCGACGCAGCTACCAGATAAGAATTCGTCGGCCAATCTGCAGGCCACCCGTCGACCGAATATGCCCCATATCGAACGCCATCAGAAGGCCGTTTATTTCCCGGTCCTCTTCAGTGTATAGTCGCTGCGCGAATCCGAACGAAACTCTCGAAATCTTTTATGTCTACCTTTTCTATTTCGCCCCACTGACTCTCCTGGCCGCGTACGAAGTATTTGCTGTTTGGCTTCATTGGTTTGATGGTCGCTTACGTTCTCCGCCACAACGAGCACTTCCTCATTGACCCTAAGGATCCGGTCTGGCAACACTACCAGCTTTTCAAGTGGTGGCTTTTGCCGCACGGTCTGGCCGGTGCATGCGTGCTTTTGCTCGGTCCGATGCAATTTTCTGATCGTCTGCGCCAGTGTTTTGCAAGGCTCCATCGCGTCGTCGGACGTTTTTATATCGCTGGTGTTTTCACCGCTGCGCCGCTCGGCTTTTACATACAGCATTTCCAGGAGCGGACGGGGGCTACGCGTTCGTTCAGCATCGCGGCTGCGCTCGATGCTACTTTGTGGATGCTTACCACCAGCATCGCCTTAGTATTTATTCTCAAAGGGAAAGTCCAGCAACACCGCCAATGGATGACGCGTAGCTTTGCTGTTGCTTTGGTCTTTCTCGAAGTCCGCGTGATCCTCGGCGTCACTGGCTGGGAAAGGATTCCTGGCGCCGACGAAACTGTGGTGTGGATTTGTGTCGGCTTCCCCATATTTCTCGCAGACGCTGTTTTGCAGTGGCAGGAGCTTCGTCGCAATCGCCCGATTGCTGCTAAGGCCCAAGCCGCTTCAGCTATAGGATAAGCTCATCGAGACGTCACGGCCTTTGGTTTTCCAGCCCATTTATTAATAGGTTCTACTCATGGACGTAGAATCCATCCGTCACTTCTGTCTTTGCTTCCCCGATGCCAAGGAGAACCTGCAGTGGGGAGAAGATCTCTGTTTCAAAGTCAGAGGCAAGATCTTCGCCGTGCTGGACTTGGGTTCCGTCCCTCAGCGGCTTTCGTTCAAATGCACTCCAGAAAAGTTTGCCGAACTCACGGAACACGAGGGAATTAGCCCAGCACCGTACGTAGGTCGCTACAAATGGGTGCTGCTGGAGCCATTGTCCGTTCTCCCGGCGCCAGAGTTGAAAGACTTGATTCGCGAATCGTACGCGATGGTGGCGGCAAAGACGAAAGTCAAGACTGCCAGCCGCGGAGTACGCAAACTAAGCAGGGAAAAAAAGAAGCGATAGTTTCTGCGCAACCCTCTGATCAATGTGACTATTTGACGGCTGCTCATCCGCTACGCTAGCCTCAGAAGTCTGCCCTCGGCTCGCCGTATGAACCAGACTGCGGACGAACCACACAAGTTTCTGACTGCATGGGATTTCATCGCAATTTAACTTTTTCGCTGCTCCTGGCAGCGCTGGCAAGTATCACGCCCACACCGCTGCCTGCCGCGGTGCATCCAGTGCACGCGCCCCGCGCCATGGTGGCCAGCGTGCACGAATTGGCCTCACGCGCCGGGATTGAGATGATGCAGGCCGGAGGCAACGCCGTGGATGCAGCCGTTGCCACCGGATTCGCGTTAGCCGTGGTGCATCCACAGGCGGGAAATTTGGGTGGCGGTGGCTTTATGCTCATCCGCATGGCTGCGGGCCCAGTGCGATTTATTGATTACCGGGAAAAAGCGCCCGCGGCGGCCACCGCCGGCATGTATCTGGACGCTCGTGGGAACGTGATCGAGAATGCAAGTCTGGTTGGCTACAGGGCGATTGCAGTCCCAGGTTCTGTCGCGGGCATGGTGTACGCGGCAAAGAAATATGGGAAGCTGCCGCTCCAACGAGTGATGAGTCCCGCGATCAAACTGGCCCGCGAAGGTTATCCTCTGGCTTGGGAGGACGCGA
>MNGW01000010.1:7998-21046 GCA_001918935.1 Acidobacteriales bacterium 13_1_40CM_3_55_5
GGCAGCCGGAATTGGCCTCGGTGCTGGAACGCATTGCGAAAGATCCTGAGGACTTTTATGACGGCGCCATGGCTCGCGAGTTGGCCGCATTCATTCAGAAAGGCGGGGGACTGATCACTGTCGATGATCTCTCGCATTATGAAGTGAAGGAGCGCGAAGCTGTGCGTGGCACATACCGTGGATTCGAAATCATCAGCGCGCCGCCACCGTCTTCCGGCGGGACTGCTCTGATTGAGATTCTCAATATTCTGGAAGGTTATGATCTGGCCAAATATGGCAGATCGGCCCGCGCCATGCATTTGACGCTAGAAGCCTTCCGCCGCGCGTTCTTCGATCGTGCCGAGCTTCTGGGCGATCCCGATTTTTCAAAGATTCCCGTAGCTCCGCTGATTGACAAAAAGTATGCCAGGGAATGGCGCGAGTCAATTGATCCCGCGCATGCGAGTCCCAGCAAGGACCTGCGCAGGCCAGCCAGCTTTAGCCAGCTCGAACAATTTGCCCGACTGCATCCCAGCTCTATGCGGGAATCGCAGCACACCACGCATTATTCAGTAGTTGATCCCGACGGAAATGCTGTCGCTGTTACCACCACCTTGAACGAAAGCTTCGGCTCAGGTGTTACGGTAGAACCATTGGGTTTTCTGCTGAATGATGAAATGGACGACTTCACGGTCAAGCCTGGAGTGCCCAACACGTACGGTTTGATCCAAGGCCCGGCAAATGCAATCGGCCCCGGCAAGCGTCCGCTTTCGGCCATGACGCCTACAATCGTCCTGAAAGACGGTAGGCTTTCCCTGGTATTGGGTTCACCAGGCGGACCGCGCATTATCACTACGGTGGCGAATATTCTTATGAGCGTAGTCGATTACGGGATGAACCTTCAGGAAGCCGTTAACGCGCCTCGCTTTCATCATCAGTGGTTGCCCGATGAAGTGTACGTCGAACGTGGCACTTCACCAGATACCGTGGCAATGCTGCAACAGATGGGACATCACGTCGTGAGCGAAGACTATTGGAGTGATGCGGAATGTATCGCGATTGATTTGAAGACCGGAGAACGATTGGGTACAAGTGATGTGCGAAATAATGGGAAGGCGGTCGGCTACTGATGCGGAAAGCGATGTCCACCTACGTCTATGTGAAAGAGAGGCTGCATCCCGGATTATTGGACGGGCTGGTTCGCGGCGGCGCCCAGGCCATCGAAATCTTCGCTGCGCGTCAGCACGTGGACTATGCCAACCGCAGGCAGCATATTCGCGAAATTGCAGATTGGTTCCGCACCAGCGGCATTCCGCTACATTCGGTTCACTCTCCCATGTATGCCGATTATGAAATGGGGCGAACCGGAGCTTCGCCAGTCAACGTGGCTTCCACCGATCGCGCTCAGCGCATTGCGGCCATGGATGAAATCAAGCGAGCGCTTGAAATCGCGGAGCAAATTCCTTTCCGTTTTCTGGTGCAGCATTTAGGCGCCAGCGGTGAATCCTTTAATGACCGCAAGTTTGAAGCGGCCATGACTTCCGTGGAGCACTTGCGGGCCTTCGCTAAGCCACTAGGGGTACGGATTCTGCTGGAGAATATTCCCAACGAGCTATGTACTCCGGATAAGTTAGTGGAGTTTATCCGCACATGACGAACGAGGTGGTCCAAGCCTTCGAGATTTTGAAGAACCATATTCGCTCCACTCACGTTCACGACAACGCCGGAGACCGGGATTCGCACTTGTGGCCAGGCAAAGGATCCATCGATTGGAAACAAGCCATGGAATTGATGCGCGCTGCGCCGCATACCCCGCCACTCTTACTGGAAATTGAAGCGGATGAGAAGGTGAATCCCATAGAAAAAATGGGCGAAACCTTCGCAACGCTGGAAAAGGCCTAGAAGAATTGTCGATTGACGATTTAAGAATCACTCCTTTCTTATGCAAGTATCGACCACTATGTCGTCTCCTTTAACTACTATCGCTGATATTGGAAAGCACGAAGGTCAGACCGTCACCCTTCGCGGATGGCTTTACAACCTGCGCGAGAGCGGCAAGCTGCTGTTCCCGATTTTTCGCGACGGCAGCGGGGTAATTCAAGGGGTTCTGCCGAAGAATGCCGTTTCTCCTGAGATTTTCGAAGCGGTGAAGGGACTTACCCAGGAATCGAGTGTGATTGTCGAAGGCAAGGTGCGCGCCGATAAACGGGCGCCCGGCGGCTATGAGCTTGACGTTTCAGACGTTCAAGTAGTGCAGCGCGTTTCCGAAAACGATCCCTATCCCATATCGCTGAAAGAGCATGGCGTTGATTTTCTAATGGAGCACCGCCATCTATGGGTGCGCACGCCGCGGCAGGCTGCGATTCTGCGGGTGCGGGCCGAAATTATTAAGGCGGCTCGCGATTTTTTCGATGAACGCGGATTTACCCTCACCGATCCGCCCATTCTGACGCCGGCTGCATGTGAAGGCACAACGACTTTGTTCCCTGTCGATTACTTCGATGAGCAGGCGTATCTCACCCAGTCGGGCCAACTCTATATCGAAGCCACGGCCATGGCTCTGGGAAAGGTCTACTCATTCGGACCGACGTTCCGGGCGGAGAAGTCGAAGACTCGCCGCCACTTGACGGAATTCTGGATGGTTGAACCGGAAATTGCGTACGCAACGCTCGACGATTTGATGCAGCTAGCGGAAGACTTCATCAGCTTTTTGGTCAAGCGCTGTCTGGACCGGCGGGCTTCCGATTTACAGATCATCGGCCGCGATATTTCCAAATTAGCGAAAATCGAGGCTCCGTTCGCGCGCATTACTTATGACGAAGCAGTGAAACTGCTACAAGAGGGACATGCCAAAGGCGCCCTAGAGAATAATTTTGAATGGGGCGGCGACCTGGGCTCTCCCGACGAGACTTACATTTCATCGCAATTCGATAAACCGGTCATGGTGCATCGCTATCCCGCCAAGATAAAGGCGTTCTATATGGAACCGGACCCTGACCGGCCCGACTTGGCATTGTGCGTGGATGTGCTGGCTCCAGAAGGTTACGGTGAGATCATCGGCGGCTCGCAGCGCATGGCGTCTTATGATCTGTTGCTGAAGCGAATTCGCCAGCACGGCCTGCCGGAAGAGGCTTTCAAGTGGTATTTAGATTTGCGTAAATATGGCAGCGTGCCACATGCCGGTTTTGGCATGGGCATTGAACGGGCCGTGGCGTGGATCTGCGGCCTGGAGCATGTGAGGGAAACTATTCCGTTCCCCAGGATGCTGCACAGGCTTTACCCGTAAGGAATTGTTGATTTTCGATTGTTGATTTCCAATTTCCGATTTCCAAATTAAATCCGCACAAATCGGAAATCGGAAACTGAAGATCGGGAATTCTTGGCAATCCCCATGACACCAACCACTGCGTCGTTCTCGAGCGTCATTCCTAAGAAAATTCGGGTCATCGGTGTGCCCCTAGACTTGGGACAGTCCCGCCGCGGTGTAGATATGGGGCCATCGGCGGTTCGCGTGGCTGGTCTGGAGGCTCGTTTGGAGGCCTTGGGCCATATGGTGGAGGACGGTGGCAATGTTTCCGTCGCCATTGCTGAGCAGAAGAAGGAAGGACATCCTCACGCCAAATATTTGAAAGAGATCACCGCGACCTGCGTCAAACATGCTGAATTGATGATCAAAACGCTGGAGTCGGGGAAAGTTCCAATCGTGTTGGGGGGCGATCATTCTGTCGCCGCCGGCACGGTAGCCGGAGTGGCCGAGTTTTACCGGCGGCAGAATCAGAAAATCGGGCTGATCTGGATTGATGCACACAGTGACATCAATACTCCTGAACTGGCCAACATTCTGAATTTCTCACCCAAAGTCAGCCCGGAAAATTGCGTTTTGGTGGGCGTCCGCGATATT
Organism: Acidobacteriales bacterium 13_1_40CM_3_55_5; assembly: GCA_001918935.1. Lineage (GTDB taxonomy): Bacteria > Acidobacteriota > Terriglobia > Terriglobales > Acidobacteriaceae > 40CM-3-55-5. The sequence goes on from MNGW01000010.1 coordinate 11,879, forward strand.
GACGCGGTGGAGAAGGAAAACGTACGTCAAGCCGGGATCGAAGTGTTCACCATGCGGGACATCGATGAGCGGGGAATGCGTACCGTGATGGAAGAAGCGTTGCGCATGGCCGGACGCGGTACTGCGGGGTATCACATCTCACTCGATATGGACTGGGTCGATCCCGAGGATGCGCCTGGGGTTGGCACTCCGGTTCGTGGCGGCGCCACTTATCGTGAGGCGCACCTCGCCATGGAAATCATCGCGGACCACGGCCGCATGTTGAGCTTCGAGATCGTGGAAGTTAATCCCGTGATTGATGAACACAACCGCACAGCGGAATTAGCAGTGGAGCTTACGCTCTCGGCCTTCGGTAAGAAAATTCTGTAAACAAACTCCCTTTTTAGCCTACTTCACGGCAAAGGCCCACACCGAATTGAACAGGAGGCCTTCCCCAGAATTCTGGGCAACGCTGCTGCCGGAAAACTTCTTCGACTTATTCAGCGGACGCAGCACCACACCGTACTCTCCCGCGGGCAATGCGGCTGCGGCTTGCAACTTATACTCTCCGGAAGAAACCTTGGTGGCCTGGGCTCCTACTCGCTCTTCGATGAATGAAGAATAGATTTCCCAATCCAAGGTGGACGACTCAAGAACATCCTGCTTAGCCTGGGTGGCGCCGACCAGCCGGAAATTGTTCGGCGAGGGCGCGAGTTTCACCAGCGCAGGCTCGTATTCGTCCGCAACGACTCCTGGAATATTGGCGAAATGGACTTCAAAACTCGGTTGGTTACTATCTAGCACCAGATCCGACTTCTGCCCCGGTAGCGCCCACACGTCCGTGACAGTGGGTTTCCGGTGACCCATTAGGCCTCCCATGACGCCTCCGGCCGCGCCAATCGCCGAAGCACCGGTATAGGAACCACTCCGATACGCCGCCTCCTGTGCAGCCGACATAGCGACACTTTGCATGGCTTGGCCGAGGGCGTTGTCGGTGCTTAGTGCGTTCAAAGACGTTGCCTTGGTCTTGGTCTGGGCAATCTGAGTCTTTGATACAGGAATAGGCTGCGGTGTCGTGCCCTTAAGCACCGTGACTGAAGGTTGGCCAGCGGCCGCCGCCGGCGCAGGAGCCGCAGCAGGAGCGGCCGCTGGCGCAGGAGCGGGAGCTGCACTGTGTTTTTTGTTGGCCGCAGCCAGCATCGCATCCATGATCTTTGAGTTGACGCCCTGCTGTTTCAGCTTGATCAGAGCCGTTGCCGATACGTCGAAATTAGAGTCCTGCGCGTTGATCGCATTGATGACAGTATTCTCGGGAAGTCCGCCCTTCACCATAGCGACTACGTCATCATTTGTCAGCGGTTTTGTATTGTTTTGGGCGAGCGCAAAGCCGATAAACAGCACTGCGCAGATGAGTACTGCTACGCAAAATTGTTTGTGGGACATGGGATCACTCCTAGGCTCAAAGCAGCTACGCACGCTCAGACATTTTTGCAGTGGAACCCCGGGCGGAATGATGTTCCGCGCCAGCGATGCGAAATCGCCCGGCAGGGGAGGAAGCTCCACCAAATCTGTCGAAGGCTACCCCGGGGTGCAGCCCTTGTCAACCCGTTCTGCGCGCGCCGCCGCTCACAGGTGGATGCAATGTGATAAGAATTACGCTGAGGTCCGGTCAGCCTGCATGAAGAAAATTCGCGTTGGCATTCTCTTTGGCGGACGCAGTGGCGAGCACGAGGTTTCTCTACTCTCCGCCGCCTCGGTTTTCAACGCCATCGATAAAAACAAATATGAAGTTGTGCCGATTGGCATCACCAAGGAAGGCCGCTGGCGGACCTCGGCCGATGCGGAGCGTCTGCTGCAGGGAAAAGCGTCGAGCGAGGATTCACGGCAGCTCCGCGCCGGAGATCCTGAAGCCACTCCCGGGGCGGCGCTTCTGGCGAAAGGCGAAGCTGTGGTCGTCCCACCCGAGCCTCAGCGACAGGGCTCGTCTCTTACTCCCTTCGAGACCGACGCGCGGGCCGCGGGCCTAACCCGCCGCGCGGCAGATCGCGCCATTAACGTGGACATCATCTTCCCGGTGCTGCACGGAACTTTTGGCGAGGACGGCACCATTCAGGGATTGCTCGAACTGGCGGACATTCCGTACGTGGGCGCCGGAGTGCTGGGCTCAGCCGCGGGAATGGATAAAGACATTATGAAATCCCTTTTCCGTTCTGCTGGACTTCCCATCGTGAAGCACGTGACCGTTCTACGTAGTGAATGGGAAACAAATTCGAAGAAGGTTGAGCGCTTGATCGAGAGCAAGTTGAAGTATCCAGTGTTCGTAAAACCGGCGAACCTGGGATCGTCCGTCGGAATTTCCAAAGCACGCCAGGGTAAGGAGCTGGGACCAGCCATTAAAGAAGCGGCCAGGTTTGACCGCAAGATCGTGATTGAGCGAGGCGTCGGTGGACGCAAACAGAAAGCCCGCGAAATCGAATGCTCGGTGTTGGGCAACGATCAACCCAAGGCTTCCGTGCCCGGAGAAATCGTTCCCGGCAAAGAATTCTACGACTACACTGCCAAATACCTCGACGAAGGCTCTCAGCTGATCATCCCCGCCAAACTCACCAACGCCGAGACCAGAAAAATTCAAGAACTGGCGATCAAGGCTTTCCAGGCAGTGGACTGCTCGGGCCTGGCGCGCGTGGACTTCCTCATGGACCCAAAAAACAGGAAGATTTATGTCAACGAGATCAATACCATGCCTGGTTTCACAGCTATCAGCATGTATCCCAAGCTGTGGGCAGCCTCAGGCCTGGCGTATCCGGATCTAATCGAGCGACTCATCGAATTCGGACTCGAAAGACACCGAGAAAAGAAGAAGAACCAATACAGCGTTTAGCGAACCTTGCTTTGACGTTGTCAAATTTTGCCTGTTAGACTGAGAGTCTGCCAGCCCAACATTGTCATCAGAAGGGAAGTTAGTGCGCGCACAAACTCGCCATCAACTTAAACAAGACCGCTTCAGGGGTGCCACCATCGGCGCCGCGGAAGCGACAGTCCACTGGTCCGTCGAGCACAAAACCAAGCTGGCCATTGCTGCAATCGTGATATTGGTTGTGGTCGCGGCCGCTATTGGCGGCTGGTATTACCTCAACCGGCAGGATGAGAAAGCCAGCGCCGACTTGAGCAAGGCAGTTCGCACTCTCGATACACCGTTGCGTCCCGCGGGAGTGCCCGCCCAGCCCGATTCGCCCAGTTTTGCTTCCGCTCAAGAACGGGCGACTGAAGCCCACAAGCAATTTCAAGCAATTGTGGATAAATATCCGCACACCAGGTCAGGCGACGTTGCCCGCTACTTTCTGGGTCTCACCTCCGCGCAGCTAGGGGACAACGCGACTGCCGAACGTGAGCTCAGAAAAGTCGCCTCGACGCACAATGATGACCTCTCGGCTTTGGCCAAGTTCGCTCTGGCTTCCGTTTACCGCAACCTTAACCGAAACAAGGAAGCTATCGACCTCTACAAGCAATTAATTGATAAGCCGACGCGCACCGTAGGCAAAGTGACCGCTCAACTGGAACTTGCTGCCACTTATCAGGCGGGCGGCCAGGCGGCCGAAGCGAAAAAACTCTACGAGCAGGTGCAGAAAGAAAATCCCTCCAGCGAAGCATCCCAGATTGCTTCCGCGAAGCTACAAGAGCTGAAGTAGCTTTCCTCCAGCAATCTCCTGAAGCTGCACAGCCCACGTAGAGACAGGCGACCTCGCCTGTTCAGCGGAGCAAAGCTCCGCAGTATTCGACTGTTGCAGTTACATCGCGAGGCCTGATGCCAAAAGGCTGGGATGAATTTACGACGCATTCCCAACCCGACAGGCGAGTCGCCTGTCGCTACGTGGTCTGTGGAATCTCAGCGCTGAGTAAACAGTTTGGTCCATTGTTCAAACGGCGCAATTGGAATCGAAGCTGGCTTCAGATTCGATTGCACATGTTCTTTGTGGCGCATCCCGATCAGTGACGAGGTCAATCCCGGCGTCGAGCGGGAAAACTGGATGGCATTTTCGGAGTCGCTGTTCATCCCCAGGGTCTGGCCTACGAATTCCGGCAGTCCATGGGTAAGGCGTGCCTGATAAAGAGTCGCGCTCCCGATTACGGTAATACCCAGGCGCGAGGCCGCGGAGAGCAGCGGCATCTTTTCTTTGCCCGATATCTGATTCGTTAGCGCATACGCCTCGGTCATGGCGAGATTGAATGGAAGCTGGACAAAGCGGAAGTGGTGGCGCTCACCACCTGCCTCCTGCGCCAGTTTCGCGATGGCGAAAAGATTGAGATGGTCCCGCGCATCTTCGGCGGTGCGGAACCCGTTCCACGTCGCCAGTCCGTAATAACGCAACTTGCCGGCCTTCACCTGCTCCTCCAACATGATAAAAGCCTGTCGCAATCGCTGATGAAAAACGTCGCGCGAAACTTCACTCAGCTGCGACTCCGGATTGTGAATGTAAAACAGATCAATCGTATCGACGCCCAGGTTCCGTCGCGAACGTTCGATCTGATTTTCGAGATAGGCAGGAGCCATGCAGTGCATCCCACCTGCAAGCTGCTTTGGATCCAGAATCCCAGGCTCGATGTATTCGCGCGCGAAGTAGCCCCGTGGGTCTTCCGGCATCGCGCCATCCAGGGAAAGATATCCCGCCTTGGTGCAGATAAAAACCTCGTCTCGATTCAACTCTCCGGTGCGAAATAACTGAGCGAGAGCGGCTCCAATGTTGCGCTCAGAACGCTGGTGACGGTAATTGATTGCGGTATCAAGAAGGTTGATGCCCGAGCGCAGAGCCGTCACGATCGCCTCGACATAAGCCTGATCGGTGCCATCATCAGGCTCACCCAGATATGTACCGAGCCCGATGGACGACAGCCACAGATCGCTGACGCCGGGTACGTTTTCAGAGCGCCGAAAGTGTCCGGCAGCGCGTAGTCGCGGAAAGCGATTGGAGTAACGTTCCGTCCCCTCAGCCGTGGCGCGCCCTTTGAACATAGGCGGTTAGTGTAGCAGCGCATAGGAGACAGGCATCTTTTGGCGCCTGCCTTGGTTATGCATTTACTCTCAAGCGGTGTTCGTTTTGTGGGTGTCGCAGCACTTTAGTGCTGCGATTGAGGCGAACATTTTGCAGTGAGTTGCTATTCCGGCAGAGGCCCCGCCACTCCCGTCTCAGGTGGTGTCAATCCTCCTCGGTCACGAGAGCCCACGACGTGCGCCTGATCTCCGCGCATGTTCTTCTGCCGTTCCGCCTCCGCGTTCAGACGAGTAAAGATGGCGCGTTCCCTTTCGGCCTGGTCAAGAAGTTTGGCTTTCGTGTAAGCACGCGCCAGATTGCGCCTGCCCTGCTTCTCCCATCTCTATCATGATTCGTCCGAGCACATAGTGTGCCTCCGCGGATTGCGGGGCCAGCGCCACCGCGCGCTCGCCAGACGATAGAGCGTCCTTGGGACGGTGCAATAGCAAAGCAATCGACGCCATCCGTATGTAGGGCAGCGCGGTGTTGGGATTAATTCGAGTCTCCTCGCGCAGTTGTGCTTCGGCTTCATCGTAACGTGAGAGCGAAGCTAAAGCCGAGCCATACGCATAGTGCAGATACAGTGTGGCGGGATTCTCTCTTAACATCTGCTGGAGTACGGGAAAGGCCTGGTCGTATCTGCTTTCTGAGAGGAGTGCGGCCGACTCGCCTGCCGACTGAATCAGCCCGCTGTTGTCAGCAGTGATTTGGTCGGGCAGGAGCGGAATGCGCAGCAACGCTAATCCTAATGCCAGCTTGATTTTGTCCGCTGCGGGACCGGGGCCAACCTCCGGAACGAGCAGGTCCATCGCTTTCTCGAATTCGCCATTCAGATTAAGCAGCGCGGCAATGTGATACCTGGCAATTCTCACTGCCGCCGCGTTGCCCGCGAGCCCTAATTCTTGCGCTCGCGTCAGATGAAGCAGAGAATTTTGATAATCCTTGCGCTCAAATTCCGACAAGCCGAGAAGCGCCCAAGCCTCGCTGCGCTTGGGATTCAGTCCCACAGTAGTTTCTAAAGCGGGAATGGCCTCGGCATATTGGGAAGAACTGAAATACAGCATCCCGAGATTGGCCCATCCTTCTTCCCAATCAGGTCGCAGTTTGAGCGCACTCTGGCAAAAACGAATGGCGTCCTCGGTCCTGCCGGCTTGCTGGGCGGCCCTTGCTTGATCGGCAAGCTCTGCAAATTCGCGAGATTTGTCCGCATTGTTACCGACACCGACCAGATTCTTTTCTGCGGTCTGTTCTGGCCGGGTTTGAGAACCCGTTGTTCCGCGTGCGTAGGCGCGAGCTACATCGACATCAATTTCACCAGCTTCGGATGGTAAATCGCCTAAAGTTTTAGCTTCCTTTGCTGCTTCTTCACTCTTCCCCAACGCGAGCAGAGCCTGTCTCTTCATTTCGTGCGCCGCGCGGGACTGAGGGGCGAGCCCTATTGCCTGCTCGGCAGATTGAAGCGCCTCTCGTGGGTGATTCCGTTGCAAAGCAAACGACGCCATCCGTATATGAGGTAGCGCGCTGCGGGGCATAATTCGCATTTCGGCACGCAACTGCGTCTCGGCCTCGTCATAACGAGAAGCTGAAGCCAGCGTAGAACCATATTCGTAGTGCAGATACGGCGTGTCGGGGTAGTCCTTCAACATTTGCTCAAACGACTTCAGTGCCTGCTCGAGATTGTTCTGAGCCAGAAGCGCTGCGGTTTCCGACGCTGCGTGAATCAACGCATCCTTGGAAGGATCCACCTGGTTTGGCAGAAGTGGAATTCGCAACAGCGCCATTCCCAGCGCAATCTTGATCTGGTCAGGCAAGTGTTCTGGCTCGAATCCAGATTTGAGCACCTCTGTTGCCTTCACAAATTGTCTATTCAAATTGAGCAACAACGCGATGTGATACTTGGCAACCTTCACCGCCTCGGGGTTGTCTTCGAGTCCGAGTTCTTGCCCACGTTTGAGATGGACCAGCGAATTTGTGTAATCTTTGGTTTCATACTCAGAAAGTCCCAAGAGATCCCAAGCCAGTCCGAGTTTGGGATTCAGTTCAATCAGCTTCTGGAAGGCCGGAATCGCCTGGGCATAATGATCGGTGTCATAGTACAGGCTGCCCAAATACCACCAGCCTTCATCCCAGTCGGGCCGGATCTCCACGGCGCGCCGATAGAAGCGGATGGCATCTTCGGACATGCCTCCTTCTCGCGCCGTGGCCGCCTGTTGCGCAATTCTTTGAAAGTCGTCTGCGGAAGAGGAACCCGATTGCGCCAAGGCTGCTGATCCAAACATCAAAGCGACAAAAATTACACCGAACTGGAACCTGGGATGTCGGCGGAATCTAAGCGCTGGCATGGTTGTGCGTCACGGCTGGAGAATAGAAAGAAATGTTAGCATGTGACTCAGCGTCTTGACACGACTGGGCCCGAAATCACGCCGGATGTGGTAAAAAAGTTCGTTGCCATTCCGACAATCATTCCCATTTAGCCGCCGCCTTTTTCTGCGCGGCTTGGCCGGCAGCATCGCGTTCAGCGGGCTTTCTCGTTTGGCTGCCGCTGTCCCCGCCACTTACGCTTTCGAGGAAATTCCGTCATCGGTAAGTGGCATAACCTGGGTCCACACTGCAGGGAAATCTGCGGAGAAGTATTTGCCTGAGGCCACGGGAGCCGGCTGCGCCTTTCTCGATTACGACAATGACGGCTGGATGGATATTTACCTGGTCAACAGCGGCAAATGTGATTTCTACAATCCTCCGCGCCCATTGCGAAACGCGCTTTATCGCAACAATCGCGATGGCACTTTCACGGATGTAACCGAGAAGGCCCGCGTCGGTGCGGACGGCTACGGAATGGGAGTGGCAGTCGGCGACTATGACGGCGATGGCTTCTCCGACATCTATGTAACTCAATACGGCAAAAGCATTCTGTATCACAACAACGGGGATGGCACCTTCACCGATGTCACCGACAAAGCCGGCGTCGCCGCACCCGGCTGGACTTCGAGCGCCGTCTGGTTCGATTACGATAATGATGGCCGGCTCGACCTATTCGTCTGTCAATTTGCTCAGTTCGATAAGGCCAGCGGTTGTGGCATAGCCAAAGACGGTAAACGTCACTATTGCATTCCACGCATCTTCAAACCGATGCCGAGTTGGCTGTTTCACAACAATGGCGACGGAACCTTCACCGATGTAAGTCAGCAATCCGGAATAGCAAAGCACCTGGGCAAAGGCTGGGGTGTGGTAGCCACGGACATTAATAACGATGGACGCATGGACCTCTTCGTGGCGAATGACACCGTCGCCAATTTCTTATTTGTGAATCAGGGCAGCGGACGATTCGAGGAGATGGGACTGCAAGCAGACGTAGGCTACAGCGCCGAGGGGCGAGCGCGCTCTGGAATGGGAGTGGATTCCGCCGATTTCAATGAAGATGGATGGATGGACCTGTTTGTCGCCAATATTGATGAAGAGATTTTCTCGCTATACCAAAATAACCGCGATCAGACGTTTGATGATCAAGCCATGACCGCAGGGATCGGCATGGCTACACGCTGGATGAGTGGCTGGGGATTAAAATTCTTCGACTACGATAACGATGGCAACGTCGATCTGTTTTTGGCGAACGGATTTCCTGATGATCTGGTAGAAGAGTTTTCGAGTCAGGTCAAATACAAAGAGCCTCCCTTGCTCTTCCAAAACACAGGCGGCGGTTTCAGGAACGTAAGTGAGCAGAGTGGACCGGTCTTTGCCAAATCATTCTCAGCTCGTGGTCTGGCTATTGGAGATTTCAACAACGATGGCGCCACTGACGTGCTGATTTCAGTCAACGACGGCGCTCCCGTTCTGCTCCGCAATAGCATTGGAACTCAGAACCATTGGCTCGGAGTAAAACTGGTAGGCACTAAATCAAATCCTGACGCGGTGGGCGCCCGGATCGCATATCAGGCCGGCGATGTGAAGCGAAACAGAATGAAAGTGGGCGGCGGCAGTTTTCTATCTTCCCACGATCCTCGAGTGGTGCTGGGAATTGGAAATCGTTCGAAGATCGATTGGGTGGAGGTCAAATGGCCGCAGCCAAGCGGCGCCGTCGAGCGTTTTACCGATCTGCCTCTCAATCGCTACATCACCATCGTGGAGGGGACTGGCAAGTGGAAGTGAGCGCTACCCTCAA
>MNGW01000034.1:0-1386 GCA_001918935.1 Acidobacteriales bacterium 13_1_40CM_3_55_5
GCATCTGCTCTACGATTTCGTCAAAGCGAAAACTGCCATCAAAACGCGCCGTGACAGGAAGGTTGCGAGAGAACAGCCCAATGGAACCTTGCATTTGCTCGTGTTCGCGCCCGGCAAATGATGCATACACGGTAGGACGCGCGTTGCCGGAGAGTCGCCACAGCAAGGTTTGCCAGGCCGCCAGTATGACATCTTCGGGGCTGGCGTTCAGCTTGGCAGCTAACACATCCACATTACGAGCAAGGCCCTCGGCAGCTTCAACCGGAACAAACTCAGCCCCCCATCGGTCTTTGGTTCTAGTTTTGTGTTCCTGAGGCAAGGTAAGCGCCACAGGTTGCTGTGACCTCCAGAACGCTTTCGCCCTGCGAGCGAGTTCAGTTGAAGACTCAAGCAGTGAATGTTGCCACTCCGCCATGTCAACGTACTGTACGATTTCAACATCCTGCTCGCGTCCGTCGAGAAACTCGGCGATATTTGCAGCCAGAACCCTCAATGACGTACGATCCGCGCATAAGGATGGCAAGCTGAGAAGGAGGGTGTGACTGTCGTTGCTCAGCTCAATCCAATGTGCTCCCACGGACGGGCTCAGATCGCATTCTGCGATTTTCGTGACCTCCTCAGCGATGCAGCGCTCAATTTCCTGTTTCTGCTGGTCGCAAGCAAGAGTTGTTAGGTCAGTAATTTGCCATTCTGGTTGGTAGTCTTCAAAAATCACCTGAAAAGGGATCTTCATCCCGGGTCTACGAACGAAGGCTGTCCGGAGGACTTCGTGTCGCTTGATAGTCTTTTGCACTGCATCTTTAACCTTCGCTAGCGCAACTACTGGTCCTTCAATACGAATTGCGCAAACCGACCGCGGACACCCATTCTCGTTGCCGATTTGCACAGACCAAAGGTGTTCCTGCAAAGGCGAAAGGCGAAACCCGGAAGTGGTGAGTTGCTCGGCTGTCGTCTGCTCGTTTGTGCTCATTGATTGAATCGTATTTCCCACTCAAATGCGGTCATAAATTGCCAGTATTACCGCACTTAGCAGGAATCTCCGAGACTCTACTAAGCATTTCTTGAACCATTCCGATTTTCCGAAGTTCCCCATTTCTCTTGACTCCGAAACCAATGTTGCCAAATGTGCAATATTTTGCACATCTTTGACTCTTTTTTACTTTGGTGCGGGAGAAAGCTCTTGGGGGATAGTTGTCGAACCGATCATCGGGTCAAGCCAAGGTAATGGGCTTTCTTTTTACCGGTTTAAAGCTAGTGCTGAGCTGATGCTGCCTTCTGAGGGCTTCCTGTTCAACCCGCTCGGCGTCTGTCTGATACTGCAATGCCCCGATCCGGGCATCCGGTCGAAGGGTTGCGTCCGTCAGAAGAGTAGCGTAATTTTCTGCC
>MNGW01000034.1:1437-4079 GCA_001918935.1 Acidobacteriales bacterium 13_1_40CM_3_55_5
GACCGTGCTAGATCGAATTCAAACGGTCTTGCCTGCAATCCTTTTAGTTTGAGATTCGTGGATGGTGTATTCAGCATGACGAACAATACTTGCACGAGCGGATTGTGGCTGAGGGTGCGGTCGGGGCTTAATTCCTCAACCAGTTTCTCGAACGGCATATCCTGGTGAGAGTAAGCACCCAGCGTCACCTCGCGTACTCGCCCAAGCACCTCCCGAAAGGTAGGATTCCCGGAAAAATTAGTGCATATAGGGAGCAAATTCACAAAAAATCCGATTAGCTTCTCGAGTTCTACCGACGTGCGATTGGCAAGATCGGTTCCAACAATGATTTGCTCTTGCTCGCTATAGCGAAAGAGCAAAGCTTGAAAAGCTGCCAACAGGTACATAAACAGTGTTACGCCCTCGGCCTGACTCACCCTCTTTATTTCACTCACGAGAGTGCGCGGTATTCTCGATTGATACATTGCACCTTGAAAACTCTGAACTGGTGGCCGCGGTCGATCCGACGGAAGTTGCAACACCGGCGGCGCATCCCGAAGCTGTTTTCTCCAGTAGTCCACATGGTTGGCTAGGGTCTTATCCCTCAACCAACTCCTCTGCCACACTACATAATCGGCGTACTGGATCGGTAACTCGGATAGGGGCGAAGACTTTTCCTCAATTAAGGCCTCATACAGCACCGCCAACTCTGAAACGAACGCACTGCGCGACCAGGCATCACTGATGATGTGATGCATGTTGATTATCAGAACGTATTCTTCGGCCTCGAATTGCAGCAATTTTGCTCTGATCAGTGGAGCCCGCTCAAGGTCAAAGGGCATGAGGGATTCGCGTTGAGCATGTCGTTGCCCCTCGGCCACGCGTTCTTTCTTCTCGATGTGTCTAAGATCGACTACGGGCAAGGGAAGGGAGACTTGGGGTTCGACCACCTGAATTACCTCTCCCTCCTGCTCGACAAAAGCGGTCCGCAACGTCTCATGCCTGCGCACAACGGTACGTAAGCTCTGCGTGAGAGCATTCACATTCAGCCGTCCCGTCAGTCGAGTCGCGAATGGAAGATTGTAAAAGCTGTTCGCTGGGTCCATCTTGCTCATGAACCACAAGCGCTGCTGTGCGAATGAAAGTTGCAAGGGGCCAACCCGGGGCACAGCTTTTAAAGGTGGGAAAACGAGATTTGTGGACTGTCTTTGCAGCGTTTCAAGTTCTTTCGCCAAATCAGCTAAAACTGGATGCTCGAACAGAGTTCGAATGGGCATCTCCACCTGAAACGCCTGCCGAATTCGCAACACTACTCGCGTAGCCAGCAACGAGTGCCCGCCCAGCTCGAAGAAGTTGTCGGCCATCCCCACGTCCATTTTCAACAGTTTTGCCCAGATACAGGCTATCCCTTCCTCCACCGCAGTGCGCGCAGCCACATATTCCCGCTCCAACTCCCGGTGCGTATACTCCGGCGCAGGCAGATGCTTGCGATCTACCTTGCCGTTCGGAGAGAGGGGCAGTTGCCCCAATTCCATCCAGGCGACCGGCACCATGTATTCTGGCACCCGCTTCTTCACCCATGACCGCAGTTTCGCGGAATTCATACCATGACCAGGCACAGGCACCACGTAGGCCACCAGGCGTTTGTCGCCGGGCACGTCTTCGCGCACAACAACCACACACTCGTGAACCGCCGTATGCTGATTCAAAACTGTTTCGATCTCGCCCAGTTCGATCCGGTAGCCCCGCACTTTCACCTGATGGTCTGCCCGTCCCTGAAACTCGATGCGTCCGTCCGCAAGAAACCGTCCCACGTCCCCCGTCTTGTAGAGTTTCGCGTTTGGTTTATTCGAGAACGGATCAGCGATGAATTTCTCCGCCGTAAGTTCCGGGCGGTTCAAGTATCCACGTGTAACTCCATCACCACCGATCTGGATCTCACCCGGCACTCCAATCGGAGTTGGGTTCCCATGCTTATCCCGGATGTAGACACGCGTATTGCCGAGCGGTCTTCCAATTACAATTGGCTCGTCTTTTGACTTAAAGCAGTGATAGGCCGACCATACCGTGGTCTCAGTTGGTCCATAAAAGTTGTAAAGCGAATCAGTGCACCCCATCAGTTTGGTAAATAAGGATGCGGGCAGAGCCTCCGCCCCGACGGCCAGTTTCAGTCCCTTGCCCGTGAACCCTGACTCGAGCAATACGTTCCACGTCGTCGGAGTTGCGTGCACAATGGTGGCCTTATACTTCGCCAGAAATTCCGCGAGTTCCTCCCCGTTTGCTGCCAAATGGTCTTCGCCGATGGCCACCGTCCCACCGGAGACGAGGGCCAGAAAGAGTTCCGGAATCGACATGTCAAAAGCGAAGCTCGCCAGCGCCGGAAATACGTCTTGCTCTCCCATCTCTAGCTCGTTTGCCATCCACGTCATCAGGTTGACCACTGCCCGGTGTGGGACCATGACGCCCTTGGGACGTCCTGTTGATCCTGAGGTGAAGATCACATAGATCAGATCTTCGGGTGTTGCCCCGCTCACAGTATTGGTCGTGCTTTCTGCGGCAATGCTGGCGCAATCCCGGTCGAGACACACGAGTGCACCCCTATACTCCGGAATGTGTGCCGACAATTTTCCCTCTGTCACCATCATCGTCATTTGCGCATCCTC
>MNGW01000034.1:4133-9295 GCA_001918935.1 Acidobacteriales bacterium 13_1_40CM_3_55_5
AGCCGACGCGTTGACCTGGACCAATCCCCTGCCGTTTTAAATAATGGCCGAGCTGGTTCGCCCGGGCATTCAGTTCAGCATAGGTCAGCGAGTTATCTCCGAATATCAACGCCACGGCATTTCCGCGACGGGTAACCTGCTCCTCAAATAGCTCATGCAGACACTTATCGCCTGGATACTCCCACGGCGTCTCATTCCACTCTTCGACTAGTTGACGACGTTCTGCCGCGGTAAGTAAGGGAACATCGCCAACCGTAAGATCCGGCTTTTCCGCCACAGCGACAGCCATGGTGCGCAAATGCTCTAACATGCGCTGAATCGTCGCTGAGCTGAACTGCTGCGCGTCGTAGCAAATTCGCAGTTCCAGCTCTTCACCTCCGTAACCCATCAAGGTCAGTGCATAGTTCGTATCCGCTGAGATTAAGGTAGCGGTGCGATCCCGCCAGCCGCCTCCATTCGCCCGTAAACCGTCATCAAACGCGCCGTTCTCAAATACGACAAAGGTCTCAAACAGCGAGGCTCCGCGCGAAATCTCGCTCGACTGCTGAATCAAAGTCAGTGGAGCGTGATCATAATCGCGGTAGGACAGCCATTCCGCGCGCAACTCTCTTAACCAGGCGATGAGGGGCGCCTCAGAACATACCCTCACTCGAACTGGCACGGTGACGATGAGTGGGCCTACCATGGACTCTGCGCCAGCAAAGGCACGACGTGTGGTCTTGGTCGCGCCAAAAACAATATCGTCTTCGCCACTGTAGCGGCTTAGGAGGATCGCCCACATGCCTTGAACTAACGTATTCAGGGATAGCCCTTCCCTCTTCATCAACTCTTTCAATTTCGCGCTCAACTCGGGGGATAAATAGATGCTCTGCTCGGTCCGTCCTGCGAACTGACCGGTGATGAGCCTGCTTGTGGTTTGGTCCTTTAATATTGGGGTTGGGTTGGCGAACCCCTTCAGCTTCTCGCTCCAAAACTGCGATGCTTGCGAGGAATCGAGGTGCCGAGTCCAATTGACATAATCGCTGAACGCGCGCCGAACAGGCAATTCCACAGTACGCCCCTGCATCTGCGCCTCATAGCAACCAAAGACGTCCTTCAGGACGAGCGTACACGCCCGGCCATCCACCACAATGTGATGAACCGTCCACACCATCCGGTGATCCTTTTCACTGCGGCGAAACACGACCACACGCATAAGTGGCGCGCTGGAAATATCAAGTCCGCGACCCCGGTCCGCCCGCTCGTACCTTTCAATTGCGTCTTGTTGTCCCTGAGGTATAAGTCCGGATAGATCCAGCGCAGTCAAGTGAAACTCGACGTCGTCTCTAACTTCCTGCACAGGGTCGTTGCGGCCCTCATAGAGAATCCTGGTTCGGAGCGCCCGATTATGCCGAATGACGCGGTGCCATGCGTCCTCCAGCACCGACAAATCTAAAGAATGCCGCATTTCCACGCACACATGTAACAGATCCACACCCGGCCGGCCGGTGTAGATGCGTTGGAACAACATGCCTTCTTGTAAAGTTGTGAGCGGATACTCCTCAATCGCGGAATGACTATCCATCGTAGTCGTCATTGCTAAACTGTTACTACCTTGACCGTTCTTGAGCGAGAGTACCGGGGTCCGAAAACAGCTGGCGATTTTCGTCTCTGTATTTTACGACGATCGCTGATTCCGCCTCATGGCTCGATCAAAACCACGGTCACCCCAGTAACGGTTCTGACACAATAGCAGCGCCGAACAGCCTCAGCTTCTTCAAATGACACAGAGAGCTAGTGAATAATAGCCGTAGTGATTTTCCGCGCCGAAGTGGGGGGATGCGAAGGCGCGATCGCCCTTGCCTGGAAGGGAATTCTCTCCGAACTCAGCGGACACTCCCTAATGGCCGGACAGATTATATCTCGTATACGGGGAATTTTCGTGCCGAGTTCGCCAGATTCAGGGAACCTCACGATTTGCACGCGAGAGTAGATGTCGGCGCAAAACCCAGCAGTTTTGCTGGCGGGGCGACTTATCCCGTCGAAATTCCCGGACGACCGTGATTACCAGGGGTAAAACGCCAACATTACTAACTTTCCGTGTGCATCCTTACAATGTAGCGTTATATAATTAATCCTTTATTGTCCTCCCCGCGCGGTACCCTGCTCCGGTCATTTGCTAACTTAAAGCTGCAACTATTTGCAGATGACCAGTTCATGGCTCCGCAAATTAAGCAGCTAGTTGTAAGTAAAAGAAAAGGAACCGATTGTAAGCGACTGCCGGGCAGAATGGACCTTATCTTGTGAACGTCTTGGCAAACGAAATGCATACTCTGCCCTCGGAGATGTCTGACCCCACTCAAACCCGCCACTCCGCTGAACCGTTCGTAGCGGCACAAGAACACGGGTTACCGGTCGAGTGGAATAGTACTGCGACGGACTACCCGCACGATTTCTGCGTCCACCATCTGCTTGAGGCTCAAGTGCAACGAACCCCGACCGCAACAGCGGTGGAATTCGAGGGAAGGTCACTTAGCTACGCCGAATTGGATGCGCGAGCCAATCAATTGGGCAACCTACTGCGCAAGCGCGGGGTGGAACGTGAAGTTTTGGTGGGCGTGTGCATCGAGCGGTCGCTGGAGATGGTCGTTGCTCTGCTCGGAATTTTGAAAGCCGGCGGAGCCTATGTCCCACTTGATCCCGCGTATCCCAGCGAACGAATTAAATACGTGCTCGAAGACGCGCATGTCAAGGTTCTGGTCACTCAGCAATCCATCTTGAAATCGCTCCCGGTGACCGCTGCAGAAATAATCTGCCTTGATCCTGAGTCGAAAGAACTCGCGGACGAGAAGAGGGAAAGTGCAGCCGCAGAAGTGTGTCCAGCAGATCTGGCATATGTGATCTACACCTCGGGATCGACGGGCAAACCCAAGGGCGTGCAAGTAGAACATCGCAGCGTAGTGAACTTCCTTTGCTCGATGCGAAAAGAACCGGGAATCGCACCGTCGGATGCGCTAGTCGCCGTCACCACTATCTGTTTCGACATAGCGGGGCTGGAGATGTATCTGCCCTTGCTGGCCGGAGCCCGCCTGGTCATCGCTAGCCGTGACGTCGCCGCTGACGGTCGCCGTCTCATGCAATTGCTCAACGACTCCCAAGCTACTGTGATGCAGGCGACGCCAGCAACCTGGCGTCTGCTGCTGGAAGCGGGATGGCAAGGGAGTGGGAAGCTGAAGGTGCTGGTGGGTGTCGAGGCGCTCTCACCTGAATTGGCGCGCGAGCTGGCTTTCCGCTGCGCGTCGGTTTGGAATATGTACGGACCCACCGAAACCACCATATGGTCGGCATTGTATCGTGTCACGGGACGTGACGAGCGCAGTGTTCCGATTGGCAGACCAATAGCAAATACGACGTTGTACGTCCTCGACCAAAACCTTCAGCCGTTGCCGTCAGGTGGGGAAGGCGAACTTTATATTGGCGGCGAAGGTTTGGCGCGTGGGTACTTCGAACGATCGCAACTGACCGCGGAAAGATTTGTTGCGGATCCTTTTAGTCCGCGGCCGCGAGCCCGCATGTACCGCACGGGAGACCTCGCACGTTTTCGCAGTGATGGAAACGTTGAATTCCTCGGCCGTCTGGATCATCAAGTCAAGCTTCGTGGATTCCGGATTGAATTGGGAGAGATCGAGGCCGTTCTCGAACAGCACCCTGCCGTGCACCATGCGGTGGTCATTGCCAGAGAGGATGCCTCGAGCGAGAAGCACCTGGTCGCATATCTCGTGCCTGAGCCTTCGATTGCCGTCTCCACCGGCGATTTGCGCGCGCACGTTCAAAAGCAAGTGCCCGATTACATGGTTCCGTCCGCTTTCGTGCAGTTGGCAACCCTGCCGCTGACCCCCAATGGCAAGGTGGATCGCAAAGCATTGCCCGCACCAAGGTTGCAGGATTTGGATTCCGCCGGTGAGTATGTGGCACCGCGTAATCAGGTGGAAAAGAAATTGGCTCTTCTTTGGGAGCAGGTTCTGGGCGTGCGGCCCATCGGGGTGACTACAAGTTTCTTTGATCTCGGGGGACGGTCGTTGCTCGCGGCGCGTCTCTTCATGAAAATCTCGCGCGTGTTTGGCCAGGATTTGCCACTGGCGACGCTGTTTCGCGCTCCCACAATCGAGCAACTCGCGAAAGAGTTGACCCCCACGTTGCCTTCGAGCGCCTACTCGAGTTTAGTTTCCATACAAGCCGGTGGTTCCAAGCCGCCCTTTTTCTGCGTACACGGTGGTGCCGGAAGTACGCTGTTCCTTCACGGCCTGGCCAGAGAACTCGGACTTGACCAGCCGTTTTACAGCCTTGAGGCGGAAGGCCTGGACGGGAATCGGGTCCAGCGTCCGAGCGTTGAGCAGATGGCTGCGCATTACCTATCTGAGATTCGTAAGGTTCAACCTCAGGGCCGACTACACATCGGGGGATATTGTTTCGGAGGGCTAGTGGCATTTGAGATGGCGCAACAGCTACATCGAAGCGGGGAGCAGGCGCCCGTTTTAGCGTTGTTCAGCGCCGCCCTTCGCTTCAACCGTCTGAAGCCCAAGCCCGCACCGATATCGACCAAGGCGGGGCGCTCAAGCGGAATGAAAACGCGCCTTCTGGGGCTGATTCGATCGCCGCGACGAGCGTTGCGCTGGAGAATCCGCCAGGCGGCCCAAGCTACCGTTTACAAAACCCGCGTGACAACTTATCGCGTGCTCCTCGACCTTGGGCTCAAGGTACCTCAAGGGCTGCGCACCCTGTACGTAGTGAGAATAACCCAAGCGGCAGAGCGGAATTATCTACCCCAGCGCTATCCTGGGCGGCTCATTTTGTTTCGTGGCCGGGGACTTTCTGAGTATGAGAACGATCCAAACATCGGCTGGGACGGGCTTGCCGAGCACATCGAAAATCATGAAATCGGAGATATCGGCCAGCATACTCGTCGCGACATCATGAATCAGCCTTTGGTCAAGCTGCTGGCAAAAGAATTAACCGTGTACCTGGACGGGGTTCAAGCCGGAAAAGGTCAGGTTTCAGGTTACGAAGAGTCTCTAGTTGAAGTGCGACCGATTTGGAACGTGTGATGGCAGCCACGCGGGTGACGAACCCGCCTGGCTAAACAAGGAGAACTGCTGTGGAAAACGTGACTACTTCGTCTAAGA
>MNGW01000061.1 GCA_001918935.1 Acidobacteriales bacterium 13_1_40CM_3_55_5
GTTCGGTTTTTCGGCGCACAGGCGACCGGATGCTCGCCTATCTCGACGGCAATCAAAGCAGGCAATTCTGAGATAGAGCCTCAGAAGCCTTCCACTGTGGCCAGATCGCTGGCGATCGGAAATCCTGCTGATGGTCATTACGCGATCAAGACCATCTCCCAGACCGGGGGCTGGGCGGAAGACGTTTCGGATTCAGAACTAGTGGAATCCATCCAGCTCCTGGCAGAAACCGAGGGCGTATTCACCGAGACTGCGGGCGGAGTGACGGTTGGTACCGCCGATAAACTCTATCGGCAAGGGCGCATTCACCCCGATGAAACGACTGTGCTGTGCATCACGGGGAACGGTTTGAAGACAACGGATGTGCTCACCGGGAAATACGAAACCGAGGTACCGATTCCACCGAAGATTGCTGAGTTCGACAGGTATCTGGAAAGCAGGCTGGGAGTCGGGGAAAAGGATGTGCCCGCCACTGTGGAGGTTTGAGATGAACATCACCGTCCAGATTCCGACAGCATTGCGCCGCCATACTTCAGGCATCGAACGAATTACCTGCACGGCGGCAAATCTTGGAGAATTGTTTTCTGCGCTTGATCAGCAATTTCCTGACTTGAGGCCGCATCTTCGGGATGATGCAGGGCAGATTCGCCGATTCCTGAATATCTACGTCAACGAGGAAGACATCCGCTTTCTCGGCGGGAATACCTACGCCTTTCAGGATGGAGATGAAGTCCTTCTGGTGCCCTCGATTGCAGGCGGCCTCGCCTAATCTGGAAAAGCAAAAAGCCCTGTCCTTACGACTGGCGACATAGTCCTTTCTTCCGCTAGTGGATCCATGACCAATTTGACCGAGTTGCATCCAATACGGGTCTAGGGTAATCTAACTAACTGGTTAATTAAGTGAAGAGCGTTGCTGTCAAATCACGACTCGGAACGCGGGGCCGCCCTGAGGAAAGCCGCGCCGCCATTCTCCAGGCGGCGGTGGGTGAGTTTTCCCGGGAAGGTGTTGCAGGCGCGCGCACGGACGCTATCGCTCGCTCCGCGCGAGTGAATAAGGCGTTGCTCTATTACTATTTCAAAGACAAAGAAGCGCTTTATGGCGCTGTGCTTGACCAGGTTTTCGGAGGGCTAACTAAGGCCATCCAGCATGCGCTTGCGCAAGACTTGCGTCCCAGAGAAAAATTACTCGCCTATGTGGGCGCTCATTTCGATTACATCGCCAGCCACCCGCAGTATCCCTCGATCGTGCAAGGCGAGATGATGCGCGCTGGGCGTGGGCGCAGCGTCCAGTTCGAACGAATCACCCGGCAGTACTTCCAGCCGGTGTTCTCCAGGGTGGGAGCACTGCTTGAACAAGGAATGACTTCCGGAGAATTTCGGGCCGTCGATCCCGCACACTTCATCCCTTCGATGATTGCAGTCATTGTATTTTATTTCAGCAGCGCTCCAGTATTTCGCCTGCTGAGCGGGGCTGATCCAATGTCGCCGGAGCGGATCGCCGAACGGCGGGAGGCAGTGCTGGACTTTATTTCAGCGGCGCTGTTCCGGCAGCGTCATCAGAAATCGCAAGGAGGGCGGAAGTGAGCGTCCGCAATAAATTCTTGATCATTCTGGGTGTGATTTTTGCGATCTCATTGTCCTACTACTTGTTCTCCACGCCGCGATCGAAAGACCTGGTGCTGATCGGTACGGTGGATTCCAACCAAGTGGTGGTGAGCCCGCAAATTCAGGGCAGAATTGTAAAACTCCTGGTGGATGAAGGCACGCAGGTGAAACAAGGTGACTTGATCGCGCTTCTTGATCCATCAGAGTTGCAGGCGCAAGAGCGCGCGGCCAGTGCCATGACTTCCAGCATGCGATCGAAAGTGGCGGAAACTCGCGCAAATCAGCAGGCGACCACAGGCACCACGTCGAGCGATGTAACCAACGCGCAAGCCCGCGTCGAGGCCGCTCGCGCACAATTGGCCCAGGCCGAAGCAACGCTGCAACGAGTTCAAAGTGACAGCCGCCGGATGATCGAACTGGCGAAACAAGGAGTTGCTTCCGATCAAGACCGGGTTCAGGCGGAAAGCAACCTCAAGGTGGCCCAGGCGAACGTGCAGTCGCTCGAAGGGCAGGTAAGGTCGGCGGAAGCTGATTTGAACGCGGCCGTCGCACGTACCCATCAGGCGAATGCCGCGCGGAGTACAGTCGAATCTACACGAGCTCAGTTGTCGAACGCGGAAGCCCAGCGCATGCAGGCCCAAGTTCGTCTTGGCTATACGAAAATACTTGCCCCGGTGAGTGGAACGGTTTCGGTGCGCGCCGCCCGCGAAGGGGAAGTGGTTAATCCCGGGCAGGCGATTGTGACAATTGTCGATCTCAGTGATACCTGGGTTCACGCGGCGATTCCCGAAACCTATGCCGATCACATCGGGCTGGGAGATACGCTACGGGTGCGGCTGCCAGGGGGTACGGTTACGTCAGGCAAGGTGTTCTTCAAGTCAGCCGAAGCTGACTTCGCCACACAACGTGACGTCAGCCGGCGCAAACGCGATATCAAGACCATCGTGCTGAAAGTTCGGCTTGAGAATCCTCGAGGCGCCTATGTGCCGGGAATGACGGCGGAGGTGCTGGTTTCACCGCAGCAGCTCAAGGGAACCCAAGCAAAACAGAACGTTTCGGCGGAGCAACATCCGTGATTGCGGACATGAATACTCGCGGCGGCGAGCCAAATGGTGGGAGCTCTCGGCCCGACGGGCTGGGCGCGGGCAATGCCATAGAGGTCGAGCACATTGTGAAGAAGTACGGCGACTTCACCGCGGTGGATGATGTTTCCTTCAGCGTGAAGGAAGAAGAGATTTTCGGTCTGCTGGGTCCGAACGGCGCTGGTAAATCTACGCTGATTCGGATGATGACGACGTTGATCCCAATCACCTCGGGCAAGGCACGCATCGCCGGACACGACGTGCAGAAAGAAGCGGATGCCGCGCGACGGGCGATTGGCGTGATTCCGCAAGCATTAACCAGCGACCTCGATCTGACCGTGGAAGAGAATATGAATATCTACGCCAAGCTCTACGACGTGCCAGCGAAAAAGCGTAAAGCGGCGATTGACGAATTGTTGGAACTGGTTGACCTGACCAAGTGGCGCTCGGCACAAACCAAGACCCTCTCCGGTGGAATGCGGCGGCGGCTAGAGATTGCGCGCGGGTTGGTGCACAGTCCGCGCATTTTCTTTCTGGACGAGCCCACAACCGGGCTGGATCCAGTTTCGCGCGTGGCAGTTTGGGAGATGCTCACTAATATCAAGAGCAATCGCAAACTCACAATTTTGATCACTACGCACTACATGGACGAAGCTGACCGCCTTTGTGACCGCATCGCCATTGTCGATCACGGCAAACTGGTGGCCCTCGATTCTCCCGCAGCGCTGAAAGCAAGCGTGCCCGGATCGAATGTCATCGAGGTTCAGTTCCAGAACGCGCCGCCGGATTGGGAACAGCGGCTGCACAATCTGAGCGGCGTGACTTCCATAAAGCACGAGGGCGCCGGCATGTATCGCATTCTGACCAGTGATGGTTCTCGCACTACGACTGAACTGGTGGAGATGGCGGTGCACGGTGGCGTTGGGGTGAAATCACTCTCTGTGCAGAACACCACCCTGGACGATGTGTTCGTCCACTACACAGGGCGGCAGTTGCGCGACGAACTACAGCCATGAACCGGATGCTGGCTATCATCGAGCGCGAAATGCGCAAGTTCTTCCGATCACCGGCGCTGATGATGGCGTCCATGATTTTTCCTTTGGTCCAGCTTCTGGTATTGGGTAACGCTTTTGGGGGAAAGATTCGCGACGCCAAACTTGGGATCGTCGATCAGGATGGAGGCACTCAGGCACTGAAGGTCCGTGAAGCATTTGATTCCGTCCGCGCCAACGTGCGCACCTTCGAGCCCATTTATTACGACAATGACAAGCAGGCAATGGAGGACGTGCGCAACGGCAAGATCCAGGGCGCCGTGATTATTCCTCCTCAATATTCACGGCGAGTCTATGAGGAAAACCATCCCCGAATCGCGTTGATCGTGGACAACAGCGACAACTTCATGAGCTCAGCTCTGGAGGGCAAACTCACTGAACTGACCAACGCCCTCAATCAGCCTGCGGTCGAACCACGCCTGTTGCAGAAGACGGCGCTGGACGTTGTGGAACTCTATCCGTATATCGAATACATGAAATTTTTGCTGCCGGGATCGATCGCGCTGGCCATGTTCGTTTCGGTGATGATCGGTGGCGGCATGCTTTACATCGACGATAAGGCCCGCGGGGTTCATGAGGGCTATCTGGTCACACCCATTACTAAGACGGAGTTGGTGTTCGGATTGAACGCGGCGGGAGCGATCAAGGCCATGCTGACGGGAGTGGTGATTACCGTCATCGGTTCGCTTCTTTCCGGAGTCAATACGCTTTTCAATCCTGCTACTGCATTTGGCCTGGTCTTGATGATCGTGCTGACCTCGCTCGCGTTCAACACCATGATGTTTCTACTCATGGTGCGGGTGGAAGATCCGTTGGTGCCGCGTGCCATCTTCGGCATACTCAATACTCTCTTATTTTTCCCCAGCGGCGCGATTTATCCTATCCAGGCGTTTCCTTTTTGGCTGCGCGCCATCGCCAAAGTAGATCCGTTTACTTACGCTGTGCACGGGTTCAAGGCTCTACTGTTGAAGGAAACCGGCCTGGTAGCGGTGGTTCCAGACATGATTTATCTATCGATATTTGCCGTGGTTACGCTGACCGTGGCTACGCCGTTGTTCAAACGAACGCTGTAGGGATCTTCGAATTACGAATTACGATTGTCGATTGAAAAACCTTTGGATATTCAAATTGTAAATCGAAATCGGAAGCCGGAAATTCTTGGCTGATTCCGCTATGCTTGTTTCAGCTATGACACTGATAGATGCCAAGCAGTATGATTTCGCCCGCGACCGGCGCCGCCGCATTCGAATTATTTCGGCATTGATTGTGATTCTGGTGTTGGGTTGGCTGGTTTGGTCGCATCGCAACTGGCCGGAAGAACGGGTGGCAAGCCAATTCTTCGACGCCCTCCAAAAACAGGACTATGAAACAGCGTACGGTATCTGGATGCACGATCCTCAGTGGAAACAGCATCCGGGAAAATACTCGCAGTATCCTTTCAATGAGTTCTATCGCGACTGGGGTCCAGGTGGCGAGTGGGGGCTGATTAAGTCTTACAAAATCTACGGATCAGCCACGCCCAAGGGTGGAGGCAGTGGAGTGGTTGTGGAAGTGGTCGTAAACAATCGTGCCGAACACGCCCGCGTGTGGGTGCAGAAATCGGACAAGACACTATCGTTCTCGCCTTTCTGAATTCGCGACTAGTGATTCCGCTCCATTGAGGAAGTTTCTGCTATGCGCGTCGCGGCAATCTATGACATTCATGCCAACCTTCCCGCACTTGAGGCTGTACTCCAAGACATTCGTCAGGCAGGAGTAGATCAGGTAGTGGTCGGGGGCGATGTGCTTCCCGGGCCGATGCCGAATGAAACGATGGCATGTTTGCTGAACCTCGATGTTCCGATGCAGTTCATTCAAGGCAACGGCGACCGTGTAGTGCTTGCACAGATGAGAGGCACGGAGTCGAGCGAGGTCCCAGAGCAATTTCGAGAGGGCGTGCGCTGGGTGGCGGGGCAGTTGCATCCCGAGCACGAACGCTTGTTGGCTGGCTGGCCGAAAACATGCCGTGTCGAAATTCGCGGGTTAGGTGAGGCGCTGTTTTGCCATGCTACACCGCGAAACGACACTGAGATGTTTACCCGTCTTACGCGTGAAGACCGTCTCTTACCGGTCTTTGAAGGACTCAACGTACCTGTGGTGGTCTGCGGTCATACTCACATGCAGTTTGACCGAATGATCGGAAGGACTCGAGTTTTAAATGCCGGCAGCGTGGGAATGCCGTATGGAGAACCAGGCGCCTATTGGCTCCTACTTGGACCTGACATTCAACTTCGGCATACGCCCTATGATCTCGCGAAAGCTGCCGGGCGCATTCGAGACACCAAATATCCACAAGCGCATCAGTTTGCCGCAGGGAATGTCTTGCGACCCCCATCCGAGGAAAAATCGCTTGAAGCATTTTCCCGGGTCGAATTGAAGTAGTCAGGGAAGCTGGCTCCGCTGGGCTAGACCTTGCCTACGTGGTCGAGCGTCTTCAGCAAAGATGCTTCGTCGCCTACGTTCAGGCAGGTTTTCGATCTTTCAATCTGTCGCATCAGACCACACAGCACTTTCCCTGGTCCAACTTCCACCAAGGTTTGTATCCCTTTCGAGAGGAGCAATCGCATGGACTGCTCCCATTTGACGGGTCCCGTCACTTGACGGAGAAGAGCGTCGCGACTACGGTCTGCATCCTGGAGAGCGGCGGCATCCACATTGCAAACGACCGGAACATCCGGGGTTTGAAAACTGATGGCAAGCAAATCCTTAGCGAGCTGGTCCTGAGCTGGCTTCATCAATGAACAGTGGAACGGGGCACTCACCGGAAGCAATTTGGCGCGTTTCGCACCGCGCTCGTCGGCCATTTTGGCGGCGCGTTCGACCGCGCTTGCGTGACCTGAAATTACAATCTGCTCTGGCGAGTTGATGTTTGCCGGCTCACAAACTTCGCCCTGCGATGCATCGCTGCACACCGCTGTGACCTTCCCCAGATCCATTCCCAGGATCGCCGCCATAGCGCCCACGCCTACGGGGACGGCCTCCTGCATGTACTTTCCGCGATTGCGCACGGTGCGAACGGCGTCTGCGAAGGTGATTGTCCCGGCGGCAACGTGGGCCGAGTATTCTCCCAGACTGTGGCCGGCGACGAAGCTGGGAGTGATGCCTTTTTCGTTGAGCACGCGCCAGGCGGCGACCGACGCGGTAAGGATAGCCGGCTGCGTGATCTCAGTCATCCGCAGTTGTTCTTCCGGACCTTCAAAACAAAGTTGCGAGAGCTTGTAGCCGAGAGCCGTGTCAGCTTCTTCAAACGTCTGACGCGCAACAGGATATTTTTCTGCCAGGTCTTTCCCCATGCCAACGGCTTGCGATCCCTGGCCGGGGAAGAGAAAAGCTATGAGGGGCTGAGGAGTGGTCATGAGAAATCGGCACTTAGCATTTAGCACTTAGCATTTAGCCACATCGCAATGCGCAGGTGTCAGATCTTCACTGCTATTGTGCCGTTGTGCTCATCGCAGTCGCTCGGATAGCCGCCAGCTCTTTTTCAATCTTGTCATTAATTTTGCGCTCGGCGAATTCCGCGGCGACCCGAATTGCGTTCTTGATGGCGTTGGCGTTGGACGATCCGTGGGTAATGAAACAGACTCCCTTCACGCCAAGCAATGGAGCACCGCCATACTCGGTGTGGTCGAGGCGTTTCTTGAAATCGGCAAACGCGCTGCGCGAGAGCAGATATCCCACCTGCCGCGTGATGGTCGTCTTCAAGGTTTCTTTCAATGTAGCGCGCACCAGGTTGGCCACGCCTTCAGAGGTCTTTAACGCTACATTGCCCACAAATCCGTCAGCAACGATGACGTCCACCTGGCCGCCATAGAGGTCGCGTCCTTCTACATTTCCTACAAAATTCAGCGGAAGCTGTTTCAAGAGTTGGAAAGAATCGCGGGTTAGCTCGTTGCCCTTGGTTTCTTCCTCACCAATGGAGAGCAATCCCACACGCGGACGATTGGTTCCGAACATGCTGCGAAAATAGATTTCGCCCATTACGGCAAACTGCTCGAGGTTGTGTGGTTTGCAATCTACATTGGCGCCTACGTCGAGCAAGATGGCGACAGTATTGACGGCGGTCGGAAAAACTGCGGCCAGCGCTGGCCGATCTACACCAGGAATGGCGCCGAGCACCATCTTCGCGGCGATCATGGCGGCGCCGGTATTGCCTGCGGTGATGAAACCAGCGGCACGACCTTCACGAACCATTCGCAGGCCCACTCGCAGCGAAGAATCCCGTTTGGCGCGCACTGCCTGAACCGCCTTGTCCTCCATGGTGATGACTTCGGTGGCAGGCACGATGTCCAGAGGCAGTCCGGATGCGGCAGGATAGCGGGCAAGCTCAGCCCGGGTGGGTTCCTCACGGCCGACTAAAGCGACGCGAACATCATAATGTCGCGCCGCCTGAATCGCGCCTTCGATTTCAGGTCGCGGTGCGCGGTCCGAACCCATCGCGTCCAAAGCTATGACGCTTGCCATGTGGTAGAGAAACTAGCTGGCTTCTTCGACGTTCACAACTTCACGGCCTTTGTAATAGCCGCATTTAGGACAGGCGCGATGTGGCATCTTACGCTCGTGACAATTCGGGCATTCGGAGAGTGCGCGTCTTTTGAGTGAATCATGAGCGCGCCGGCTTCCGGTACGCGCCTTGGAGTGTCGCCGTTTTGGATTTGGCATAAAATTCCTCTTTAAGATCAGTGTTCCAACTTGTTACGAATTTCTTTCAGCGCTGACCAGCGTGGATCTTCCAGCGGTTCGGCGCAAGAGCATTGCTCTGTGTTCAAGTTCTTACCGCAGTGCGGGCAAAGTCCCTTGCAGTCTTCGCGGCAAATCACCTTCAGGGGAAGCGCCAGCAGCACCTGCTCCCGAACTGCATCTTCCAGCAGCAATCCCTCGCCCTGATAGTAGCTCACTTCGGCTTCGGTAGTGGTCACCGACAGCTCTTTCTGTCCGGCGTCGACTCCCAGCGGGCGGTACAACAAATCGAAGTTGCGTGCGACCGGCTGCACCACCGGTTCAAGGCAGCGGGCACAGGCCAATTCAAGGGCGGTCGCGACCTCACCCTTCAGGCGTATGTCCCTTATTTTCTGA
>MNGW01000091.1 GCA_001918935.1 Acidobacteriales bacterium 13_1_40CM_3_55_5
TTGCTCGGGATAAGCAAGGTGCTGAAGCTGTTTTCGCAGCGGAGCCACCTCGACCATTGCAGGCGTCGGTGGTCTAAGGCAGCCTCGAAACCGTGACGAGCCAGCGAGTCGGCGACCAAGCGGGTTAAACCTTCCATAAAATCTCCTCGGAGAGAGGCGGGGACTAAAGCCCTCATTAGTGCAGACTGCTTACGCGGTCCTAAAAGGGCCGCTCTTCCACGGTGCTACGGAGGGCAACGCACCCTCCTTAGATATTTGTCGCACGCTTACGAGCCTGAAAGGCGGCTCTACCACATCAAAGTTGTCGTTCCCCGAGGGGGACATCTGATGAAACCGAACCGGGGAACGGCCACCGCACGGCCAACCCGTCTGACTGGAGGACGGGCCACCGTTTCCGGAGGCGTTTACAGCCCTATGGGATGCAAACAGTACACCCGTATGTTGGGGCTGTCAAGACGGTAGCCCTACATATTGTAGATTAAAGCCTTAACTGCCTGGATGCACATTTTCGCCCAGTTTTTCCACAGCCGTCGAAACCAGTCACGCCAGAATTAAACGTTCGGACGAAGCCTTAGCATCCAGTTCGGAAAGCGGCAGCTGCGCGACTCTTTCTCGGTGGCCAGTTCTCGTCGGCGGGGCCGATAGCTACGTAAACATCTTCAAAAATGGCGCACGGGGCGATGCGGCTCGTGCCATCGGAGGATTCGACCAGATAATCGCCTATTTGACCGCAATGTTCCCGCCCCAGTGCGTCCACGAACACGAGCGGCTCGGAAAGTTGTTTGGCTCTGATAAGAAATCGCGTGCGATAGATCTGCCACTCACTGCCGGTATTCACTAGCTTCCACCCTTGGGGGAGGTGGTTGGCAAATACAATTGACGATTTTCGATTTACGATTGACGATTTTTTGAAGTGATCCCGTATTTCTGAAGCTTATTTTCCGGCTGGTTTTTTTCTCACGCGCGTGAGCAGGAATGTACGCGTGGAATTGGCTGCGGTCAATTCCATAACTTTGGTGCAATGAAGAAAAAGTCAGTGACAGATTTTCATCGATCCCAGGGATCGGAAAATTGCTGAGTAAGTCGGGTTAACTCTCATCATCACGCCGCTTTTCTATTCGAGGGGCCGGTACGGGAGGAATCTGTTAGATACGTCGGCCTTAATTTCCACACTGGGCGCACAGGAAATGCAGAAAAGCGGCGGGGGATGAAAAGGCTAGTTCCCGGATCCTAGTTCTTAGTTCCTAGTTCCTGGTCTTCAAAATTTCACCGGCGGCGCGTTTGCCGGTGGTGATTGCGCCATGGACTGTTCCATGATGACCCGACACATCCGTCGCTTCGCCAGCAAAAAACAGATTATTGTTTAGTGGCGCTGCCAAAACACTTTGGGCACGATCACCGCCGACTTTGACATAACTGTAGGCGCCGCGCGAGAACGGGTCGGTTTGCCAATCATGGGTGTAGCTGGCTTGCAGTAAGTCTTCGAGTTCCCGCTTACCGATTCTTAGCAATTTTCCCAGTGTCTCTAAACCTTTTTCAACCACCAAAGATTCGCTCTGACCGGAAAGGCGCTCGCCACAATGAAAAGGAGCCCAGCCGGTGATGATCGGCCACTTTTCGGGCAAGGCAGTCCACCAGCTCGGAAACCAGTCTTCATGAGAAAGGAGAAATTGCATCCGGGAGAGTGTTTTTGATTTCGTGCTATGCGATGGACGCAGATTTTCCCAAAAGCGCTCGCGAAAACGGAGGTTCAGACGAATAACCTTGCCCATAGCGAGTTGGTCGAGCGTCTGGAGCTTGGCCGGCGGAAGTTCGGGGATAAAACGCAATGCCCCATCGTCGTCCGGGTCGGCTTGCAGCACACCCAGAGGCAAAGTTATGAGGACCTGCGGGGCAGTGAAGGTGAAAGCTTCGTTGGCTTCATCTCGGGCTGTGACCTGCACCTCAGCTTGATCCCAGCGTACGCTTTGAGCACACATGTTGACTTCAATTGAAACATCGGCTTCGTCCAATTGCCTACGAAAGATTTCGATCAGAGTCTGATATCCCCCTTTCATCCGGAAGGGGCGATCTCCGTCGATCTTTTCGTCAGCTCGCGAGCCCTTCACCAGCGAATGAACACTTATCAGGGCAGGATCAGCGGCATGAAAACCCGTAACATAACTTCGCGCCCAGGCTTTAGCCTCCTGCAGTTTCGGGTCATTTTCAAGGCAGCAGCGCTGGAGAAACTCCAGGAAAGATTGATCCGGCCGCCGGTCATCTAATTTTTCCAGGATTTTTTCGACCTTGGAAAAGCAATCACACTTACACAACTCCCCTTCCTGAGCACACCATTGTTCTCCCTTCGCCTCTCGTGCACGGATGTGATGCTTTCGCAATAGCGTCCATATTTCGGGGGGGCGTCCGTGGATAAACTCCGCGCCAAGTTCGAGTGGCGCATCGCAGACGGGATCATGCTTCGTGAAGATGCGACCACCTATGCGGTCGCGGGCTTCCAGGATCGTGACTTTAAGCCCGGCCTGGGCAAGCTCCACCCCGGCTGATAGTCCAGCGGCGCCTGCGCCGAGAATAATAATGTCGGGATTGGGCATCGGTTTGCCAACACAGAAGCCCCAGCACGCTGCGTTCGGGCTGGGGCTTGAAGAATGCCGAGCTTCCTCGGCTCCGCAAGGCGAGTCGCCTGCGGCTACGTGGATCCCGTGATTCTTTAACGGCTAGCCAGGGCTGGTTCGCGTTGACCTGACTTCAGGGCCTTGTAACGTTTGTTGATTTCTTCCCAGTTCACCACGTTCCACCAGGCGACGAGGTACTCCGGACGGCGGTTGTTGTATTTGAGGTAATAAGCGTGTTCCCACACATCGTTGCCGAAAATGGGAAAAAGTCCTTGGGAGATTGGGCTGTCCTGATTAGGCGTGGTAACGATCTGCACCTCGCCGCTGGGTTTGCCAGCCAGCCAAACCCACCCGCTGCCGAATACTTTCCCGCCGGCGTCGTTAAACTTGGTCTGGAAATCTTTGAAGTTACCGAAAGTTTTCTTGATAACATCAGCGATCGGGCCACTGGGATCGCCGCCAGCTTTCGGCTTCATGATTTTCCAGAACATGGTGTGATTAACATGGCCGCCACCATGGTTGCGTACCGTGGTCCGGATATCTTCAGGAACGGCATTCAAGTCCCGTAACAGCTCTTCGGCGCTTTTTGACTGAAGACTCGGATATTTTTCCAGCGCGGCATTCAGATTCTTCACATAAGTCCCATGATGCATATCGTGATGCAATTTCATGGTCTGAGTATCAATGACGGGTTCGAGAGCGGAATAGTCGTAAGGGAGAGGTGGTAGTTCATGCGCCATGATTAGTCCTCCTAGCGTTTCAGATGATGAAAATGGGGCCAGGGATTCACCGGGGCCGTGGAAGAAATCATATTGAGCTGCTGCTCTGTCCAGAGCTGCAGCTTGATTTCGAGGTGAGATGTTATCAGTGCTGGTACATAATTGTTCCGGCATTGAGCCTGCGGGCGGCTTCGAGGACAATCAGCAAACGGGGTTTAAAGATCGTCGACAATGAACTGTAGGGTTCGAGATGAGTGGAAGCCCACCCAATCCTCCGGCAAGTTCTTCAAGACGTTTTCAGCGCTACCCGCTCGACATTCGCATCTCTCTCCAGGTTTTTCGCGACGGGGAAACAATTTCTTTGTGGGGGCGTTCGAGTGAACTGGGTGAGGATGGGATCGGGGGAACGGTCACTGCGCAGCTGGAACCAGGCGAGGTGGTGTCCATGGAGCTTTCACTTCCGTTGATACCTTTTCCTATTAAGTGCCGGGCCCTGGTTCGTTACCGCGATGGGTTGCGACATGGCTTCGAGTTTCTTGCCCTTAGTTCCCAACAGCGTGAAGCAATTCGCAAGCTTTGTCAGGCGCTACCTCCAGGAGTCTGATTTCCCCTGGGGATATTTTCCATTTCCGTCCTAAATAGAATTACCTCCGTAACTTTCAGGTACTCCGCTATCAAACTAACATCCCGAACTAGCTCTGGTTAAACGGGGGAGGGACGGGATGGGTGACAAGATCACCCGGCCAGCGAAGTCGGCTGAGCTGCAGCGGGCCAAATTTTTGCAGCAAGCACTAATTCCACAGGGACGGCTTCTTTCCTATCCGACAGCCCCGAGGTGCAGAAGGCCTATCTTGACCAGTTGGTCGAGTGTGCGCCCGAGGCAATCAGCATTCTAGATGGCCAATACAGAATCAGGGGCATCAATGGCGAGTTCACGCGCATGTTCGGCTTCCTTCCTGATGAGGCCGTTGGACGCCGGATTGACACGCTTATTGTGCCCCCCGATCGCACCGCGGAAACCCAGTGGCTGGGAGAAATTCTGGATCAGGGCGAAAAGGTAAAACTGGAGACCAAGCGGCAGCGCAAGGACGGCACTCTGGTAGACGTCTTTTTATCGGGCGCGCCAGTCGTCATTGGCGGCAAGCAGGTTGCGGTCTATGTTCTTTATCGCGATATATCGGAGCAAAAGCGTGCCGAATCGCTCAGCTCTGCCCTCTATCGCATCGCGGAAAAGACCAGCTCTGCCAAAGATCTGCAACAGTTCTATGCTGCGATTCATGGAATTGTCGGCGAATTGATGTATGCCCGGAATTTCTATATCGCTGTGTATGATCCCTCGAGCGAACTAGTCAGTTTTCCTTATTTTGTGGATGAAGAGGATCCCACCCCAGCCCCAAAGAGGCTGGGCCGCGGATTGACCGAGTATGTGCTGCGCACGGGTGAGCCCCTGCTGTGTACTCAGGAAGTTTTCGATGTCCTGGTAAAGCAGGATGAGGTTGAGTTGATTGGCGCTCCTTCGCTGGATTGGCTGGGAGTCCCGCTTAAAGCTGGGAGCACCACATTCGGTGTGCTGGTAGTCCAAAGCTACACCGACCATGTGCGTTATGGCGAGAAAGATAAGGATATTCTCACCTTCGTCTCGCACCAACTGGCAAGTGCGATTGAACATAAGCGAAGCGAAGAAGCTCTGCGGAGGTCGGAATCACGATACCGCTCGCTGGTGCAAAGTGCGGTTTATGGAATCTATCGTTCCAGCCTGGAAGGCAAGTTTCTGGATGTGAATCCCGCCGTGGTTGCCATGCTGGGATGTATCTCGGCCGATGAAGTGCTGGGACTGGATCCGAAAGTCGACGTCTTTGTGGACGCCAAAGAGCAAGCCCGGCTGATGGGTGAATTTCGTCGTGGAGCACGCCTCGATAACGTGGAAGTCCGCTGGAAACGCAAGGATGGAAAACAGATCACGGTCCGTCTGAGTGGGCGCGCAGTGAAGGGCGAGACCGGCGAAGTCGTGGAAGTGATTGCCGAAGATGTGACCGAGCGCCGGGTGTTGGAGGATCAATTTCGTCAGGCCCAGAAGATGGAAGCCGTCGGACGTCTGGCTGGCGGCGTAGCTCACGACTTCAACAATCTCCTGATGGTCATCAGCGGCTACACCGAAGTCCTGATAGAACATACGGCAGAGGATCATGCGCTGCATCCCAAGATTGCAGCCATTCAACAGGCCTCGGACCGGGCAACCACGCTCACTCGGCAATTGCTGGCTTTCAGCCGGAAGCAATTGCTGGAGCTGAAAGTTGTGGATGTGAATGCCATTGTGAAGGACATCGAACGCCTGCTGCGTCCGTTGATTGGAGAAAATATCGAATTGGTTTCGCGTCTGGCCGGCGATTTGGGACGTACTCGCGCGGATGCGGCGCAAATTGAGCAAGTCATCATGAACCTGGTGGTCAATTCAAAAGATGCGATGCCGAACGGAGGGAAAATCATCATCCAGACTGCGAATGAGAGTCTGGACGGCGACCTCCCTCGCGAGTGCAGCTACATTCAGCCGGGACCGTATGTCATGCTCTCAATTGAAGACAATGGTCACGGCATGGATAAAGAAACTCAATCTCGTATTTTCGAGCCTTTCTTCACCACCAAAGAGAAAGGGAAAGGTACTGGATTAGGATTGTCCACGGTGTACGGCATTATCAAGCAGAGTGGCGGCTATGTTCTTGCCCAGAGCGAGGTGGGACGCGGAACAACTTTCCGTATATACCTGCCGCGCGTGGAAGAGCCAGCGGAAATCAGTGGCGGGACGCGTGCCTCGCAATCGGCGACGGGTGGCTCTGAGACTGTGCTTCTGGTGGAGGACGAGGAATCGGTACGTCAACTGGTGCGCGAAACTCTGGAGGCCAAGGGATATAAGGTTCTGGAGGCGGATCACGGGGCTGCCGCGCTACGGATCGCGTCTGACCATCACGGGCCGATTGATATGCTGATCACCGACGTCGTCATGCCGGGGATGAGTGGGCGGGAATTGTCAGAGCAGTTATCAGCGTCGGATCCGGATATAAAAATCTTGTATCTTTCCGGTTACACTGAGGACGCTGTCGTGCATCAAGGCGTTCTCGAGCCAGGTACGTCGTTTCTGCAGAAACCCTTCACTCTACAGGCGTTGGCACGAAAAGTGCGGGAAGTGCTGCGCTGCGAGCGCGGGTAAACGCCTTACAATCAATAGCGATCGCATCCCGACATCCAGCCAAAGTCGGCGGTGCAACTTTTCTTTATAATCTGCGTCTTATCTGACAGAGAATCATTCAGACTTTGGATTCACTTGGGATCGTGCTACGTCGTGAGAGGACTGTTTTCATGTTGATCAAAAAGGCCGTGGATATCCCGTCTTCTGAGATCACCCCTAAGAATGTTTATTTGAATCGCCGCAAGTTTTTGGCCGGAACAATAATTAGCGGAGCTGCGGCGGTTGCCGGGATGAGTCTGCGCGAGCTGGCAGAGCCTACGAATGTGTTGAAGGATGTCTCCAATTACAACAATTATTACGAATTTTCGACGGACAAATACGAGCCTGCCAAATTAGCCAAGGATTTCAAGACCCAGCCTTGGTCCGTGACCATCGACGGGCAGGTGAAAAAGAAGCAGGTGCTCGATGTAGACACCGTCATGAAGATGGCTACGCCCGAGGAGCGGATTTACCGGCATCGCTGCGTGGAAGGCTGGTCGATTGTTGTGCCCTGGGTGGGATTCTCATTAAGTGAGTTGATCAAGAAGGCCGAGCCTTTGCCTAAGGCCACGTTTGTGGAATTCACCACGGTTTTGGATCCCAACCATATGCCGGGTCAGCGGACCGGAGTGTTGGACTGGCCTTACGTCGAGGGACTGCGCATGGACGAAGCCATGCATCCCCTGGCTCTATTGTGTTTTGGGATGTATGGGGAGACGCTGCCCAACCAGGATGGGGCTCCGCTGCGGATTGTCGTGCCCTGGAAATACGGCTTTAAGAGTGCGAAGGCCATCGTGCGCATCCACTTTACGGATAAGCAGCCGGTGAATACTTGGAACAAGTCCGCGCCTAACGAGTACGGGTTTTATTCCAATGTGAATCCGAATGTGGATCATCCTCGCTGGAGCCAGGCAAAGGAACGCAGATTGGGTGAGTTTTTTAAGCGTCCTACTCTGATGTTCAATGGATACGATCAAGTGGCGAGTCTTTATAGCGGAATGGATCTGAAAAAGAATTTTTAGAGCCGGGGCTAAAGCCGGATGATTTTCACACGGCTTACGCGGCCCTGAAGGGCCGCTCATCCACGTCACTGCGGAATGTAAGTTTGTCGTTGATCGCTGAGCAAACCCAGACAGAATCGGTCCTGGGCCAAGGACCAACGACCAACGACCAAATCTATGATCCGATGGTTCAAACCTATCGTCTTCCTGGCCTGTCTTGCGCCGCTGGCGCAGCTGGGATGGAAGGCTTACAACCAGGCTCTAGGCGCAAACCCGATCGAAGTGATTACGCACTCCACGGGAGATTGGATCCTGATCTTCCTGCTCATCACGCTTGCCGTGACTCCGGTGCGCAAGCTAACCGGTCAACTCTGGCTGATTCGCTATCGCCGTATGTTCGGGCTGTTCGCTTTTTTCTACGCAATGCTGCACTTCCTGACCTACATCTGGCTGGACAAGTTCTTCGACGTCCACGAAATCCTGGCGGATGTTGCCAAGCGCCGGTTTATCACCATGGGATTCACCGGGTTCGTGCTGCTCATTCCGCTGGCGCTCACCTCTACCAAGGGCTCGATTCGCCGTCTTGGCGGCAAACGGTGGCAGGCCCTGCACCGCTTAATCTATTTCAGCGCCATTGCCGGCGTGATCCACTACGTCTGGCTGGTCAAGGCGGATATTCGCAAGCCCTTGCAGTATGCTTTCGTACTGGGAATTCTGCTCACTTATAGGATAGTCGTGTGGGCTCTCCCGAAAATCCGGGCGAAGAAGACTGCAACGCTCTCTGGACGACGAATGGAATTACCCAGAGGCTAGTCCAAGCTTCCGGTAATGGCGGCTGGGGTTTCTCGCGAGAAGTCTTTTGATAGACCTTCTTCGAGCAAGTCGAGTCCATTTTTCGCAACAGTTTTGTCCCATACTCAGTGCCGGAAAAATCATATGACTCTGCGGAATCGCGAGGCGCCAAACCTGCAAACGGAAACTGAGGAACCTAATGCAATACACGGCAGCGGGTAACAATCCGTTCGGTGTGCTGACTTCGGTTGTCGCGCCGGCTATTCTCACCAATGCCTGTTCGGTCCTGGCACTGGGGACCAGCAACCGCCTGGCGCGAGTTGTGGATCGAACACGCGTCGTGGCGGCAGAACTTGCGGGATTCGAGCCCGGGACCTCGAACTACAAAGACAGTTTCATGCAACTGGATCGCTTGCAGGTGCGCGCGCAACTTCTGCTGAGGGCTTTGAGGCTCTTCTACGCGTCGATCGCCTATTTGCCGCCGCGGCTCTAGTATCTCCGTAATATCGCAGTTCATGATGACCAATTTTTCGGTCTTGCCTTCCGCATTCCGAATGGTGCTGACACGGATTCGAGAAAGCGCCAAGTCCCATCCTTGTGGCGCATGCGGTATTCGATCCTGCGGCCTACGCCGAAAACCAGCGCTTCTTTCGCGGCTTCCTGGACCTGCGACCGATCGTCAGGATGGGTTTGATCCATAGATGATGTGTTTTGTAGTTCTTCCGGCGTGTAACCCAAAATCTTCTGATAAGAAAGGCTGTTGTAGAGGCGGCGTCCGTCAGAATCCACCACCGCAATCATATCGGCGGCGTTTTCCGTGATGAGGCGAAAGAGCTCTTCGCGCTCCGCCATCTGGCGGCGAATACGATATATCTGAAGCTGTTGGTAGACCGTGTAGATGTCGAACAACAGCACCATCCCGACGAGGCCGCGTATAGCGTTGGTTATGGGAAGGGAATCGGGGGCTCTCCCCTGCGGGTGCAGTATGGGAACTAGAAAGGAAACGATGCCTAGAGTGAGCAATAGAGTTACCAGAATGGCTGAGGTCCAGAGCCACCATTCGCGCCGTTCAATTTTCCGTATGTGGGCATCCACGACGCCCTTAGCGACACCGTGCTCTGGAAGTGCGTTGGTTCGTAAGGATTTCATTTGTCGGTTGCCAATACTTTCCGGGCGGGTTCGGCGTGTGATGGTGATTCCTTCAACGACTGATCTGCCGGGCGCACTTCACACGCGGGTTTTAAATCTTTCGGCATCGATTCCTGGTTGTGCTGAGTTTGTCATGAGAGGTTGGCAAGCAGGAGGATGTTGAAAAAGAAATCGAATGTGACTTGTTCAGAACGGGAACGCTTTCGTGGAGCGCCCGAAAGGGACCAGGACATGATTCGGTGCGGTTGCCTGGGTTCCGTTTTGGAACTTTTGCCTGAGATGTGTGTTACAAGATTAGAAACAGGACATACCTATCTCTGCAATACCTCTGATCTCAAAGGACTGCACAAGACCGGACCCTAACTATGCGAACGATAGTGTTGCCAAAACTGTTTTTGTTGTCTGGGCTCATTTGTCTTATGTTTTGTCTGGCTTGTGGATCGAACACCAATCCCTTTAATCAGGGAGGCGGGAACTTTTCCAACGCCAGCCTCACAGGCCAATACTTCTACCAGTTGACGGGAATCGATACCGCAGCAAATTTTCGAGAAGCCGGGGTCTTTACAGCAGACGGCAATGGAAACATCATTGGCGGCAGAGATGATTTTGCGGAGGGCACCACTATCACCTCCGGCTCCAGTACTGGGTCTTACAGGATTAGCAACGACGGCACCGGAGTTTTCACGATCTCAATCTCGGACGGCAGGGTTCTCCAATTGGCACTGACTCTGGTCAGCTCCTCAAAAGTTTATTTGATGGTGACCCAGACTTTTGATCTTGCTAACGGCACGGGTATCGCCGAAAAACAGGATCCGGCTGTCTTCGCCGCGACTCCCAGCGGCACTTTCGCTTTCCGCACGCACACCGTGAGCACGGCGCAGGGACCTTCCGCTACAGTCGGTGCATTTACGATTGCCAGCGGCACAGTCTCAGGCAGTGAAGACGTGAATCGAGCCGGCGCGCTGAGCTTTCCGACGTTTACGGGTTCGTTCAACGCTCCGGACACAAGCGGCCGCGGTACGGGAACATTTACCGACAGCGCGAATGTGACTTCGACATTCATCTACTACGTTGTCGATGCCGACAACCTGGGTTTCTTCTCTACCAATACTGGAGCACCAGGACTGGGGCGAGCGGAAACCCAAACCGGGGCGCCATTTGCGAACACCTCTCTGGCCGGCAGTTATGCTTTCGGCAGCAGCGGCGATACCAATGTCTCTCTCGCTGGCGCTAAGACAGTTGGCCACTTTACCGCTGGTGGAGATGGCACCATCAGCGCAGGAGCTTTCGACTCGGTTGAAGATGGAACCCCGTTGACCAACATTAGCTTTACCGGAACGTACAGCATGGCGGCGAATGGGCGGGTAACGGTCACGCTGAATCCATCCACCGGCACGATTCAGCAAATCTTCTGGATGGTCAGCCCGTCGCGCGCTTTCTTCCTCACCAACGATCCGAACAAAGTGGAAGACGGCACCGTCGATCTTCAGCAAGCAATTACTTTTTCGAACTCGACGATGAAGGGGCAATTCGCCGTCCTCATGGATGGCTTTGATCCCTTCAACCTTGTGGACCGGGTCGGTACATTGCAAGGGGACGGAGCGGGTAATCTAACGCTGGATGAATTTATTAATCGTTCTGGAACGACGCAGACTCCAGGATTTATCGCCGGGACATACTCGGTTGCGAGCAACAGTCGAGCAACCGGCGTGATCAGCGGCTTATCCAACAACCTGGTTTTCTATCTGATTTCCGGTAGCGACGCTTACATCTTGCAGAACGATACCGGCGCTGAGATCGATGGGGTGATCAGCAAGCAGCCTTAAGGTTTGGCTGTGGTTTGAAATCGACAATCGTATCGACAATCGAAAATCGTAACTCCTATCCCACTTGCCACACTGTGTCCAAAACCGTCCCGTCGACCCACTTCACTATCGCCACCGGACGATCTCCACGCTGCGGCCGTGCCGGGTTGCCTCCGCAGATGCGTTCTACTTCGGCTTTGATGTCCTGGATAGGCCGGATTGGCAAGCGTGAGCCCTTCACAGCGTCCAACAAATCCTGACGCGCCGGGTTGATGGCGATTCCGCGCTCAGTGACGACAACGTCAATCAACTCGCCCGGACCAGTGAGCGTGGTGACTTCATCCACAATCACTGGAATCCGATCACGGAATGAAGGCACCGCCAGAATGGTGCAACCCGCGGCCAGACAGTTCTGCCATCCCCCGATTCCGTGCAACAGACGCCCATCAGAGTGAGTAACGACATTGCCGTTGAAATTCACGTCCACTTCAGTTGCCCCCAGCACGACGGCATCCACCATGGAAGCGAAATTTCCCTTGCCGTGATAGTTGTAAGAAGTGAAGGGAGACGTCGGTACATGGCGAGGATCGCTGGCGATGGACTTCACCGCTTCCAGATCGAAGGTCTGCCCGTCGAGGATGTAATCGGTCAAGCCTTCCTGCAGCATATCGACCAGATATCGGGTAGATCCTCCGCGCACAAAGCGGGCTTTCACTCCATCTTCTTTCATCATGCGTCGCAGGAAATCCACGAAAGCTAATGCGATTCCACCGGCGCCTGCCTGAAACGAGAATCCATTGCGCATGATTCCTGCATCCCGCAGGAAACGTGCGACGAGTTCCGCAATTCGAAGACGGTCAGGAGAACGCGTGATTTGTGTCGTACCGGAAACAATCTTCGCCGGATCGCCGATTGAGTCCACTTCCACGACGTAGTCAACGTTGTTGCCTTGAATCTGCCAGGGAATGCAAGGGAACGTCACCAGGTTGTCCGTGACCACGATTACATTGTCGGCATAGATGGAATCGGCAAGCGCGAAGCCTAGTGAGCCACAGGCGGATTTGCCATGGGAGCCGTCGGCGTTTCCAAAAAAATCGGCGGTGGGCGCGGCAATCACGGCGACGTCGACGTGTACTTCTCCGTCCTGGATTGCCTG
The DNA here is from genome assembly GCA_001918935.1 of Acidobacteriales bacterium 13_1_40CM_3_55_5. GTDB lineage: Bacteria > Acidobacteriota > Terriglobia > Terriglobales > Acidobacteriaceae > 40CM-3-55-5. The sequence continues at coordinate 12,458 of MNGW01000091.1, forward strand.
CCAGCGTCCGCCGTGGGATCGCAGCACACCCATGCCGCGCATTTTGCCCTGAGTACAGTAATCGCCGAGTGGACCATTCATCGAGCCTTCGATGCGATGGATGACGCCCGACTGCATCAGCTCAATCGCGGCTTTCTGCGATGGAAAGGATGCGCTGGGAAACCATGTGAGGTCTTTGACTCCCAGTTTTGCCGCCGCTTGTAACGCCATGAGAGCTACCCTGTCACCATCGCGCAGGTGATGATGATTGGAGATAACCATTCCGTCCCGTAGCCCGCACTTGCGCAGCGCAGTCTCGAGGTCGGGAACGCGTTTGTCGCCGTTTTCGGGATAGTCTTTGCTGGAGCGTACCGGCGGCGCGGCCTTACGCCCTCGTGCTTGATATTTTCCTACGCCGAGGTAAGGGATCTGAGGTTTGCCATTGACCATGGCGGGGACCATGCGTCCTGCGGCATTCTGCGCCAGTTCCACGCGTTCAGTGACAGTCAAAAGTAAACCTCAGGGGCTAAAGCCCTCTTTTTCAAATCGCCGACGCGGCCTGAAGGGCCGCTCTTCCACGTTACGGTTAAGGCCGTTCTTGTTATCCCTAATCCGTTCCCAGGTTATTGTTCAGGCCGTTTTAGTGTGGCGCGCGCCCCCGCCCGCGAGCGGGCTACCAATTTGCGAGCGCGCTCCACGACCGGGGCATCAATCATCTTCGAGCCCAGGCTTACGACTCCCAGTCCGCGCTGCTGCGCCTCTTCAAATGCGGCGACAATCTTCAGGGCCTGCTCGAACTCGGCTTGCGACGGAGTAAACGCGTCATGAATTACCGCAATCTGAGAGGGATGAATGCATCCCATGCCTTCGAATCCTAATTCCCGCGAACTCTCAGCCCAACGGCGCAAGCCATCCACATTGCCTACGTCACCGAACACGGAATCGATGGCCTGGACTCCGGCTGCTTTTGCGGCGTTCACCACACGCGAGCGGGCGTAAAGGGATTCGCGTCCCTCCGGCGTCTTGGTCACGCCCAGGTCGGCAGTGTAATCCTCAAGGCCGATAGTTAACGCCGCTACATTCGCTGTCGCGGTTGCGATAGCAAAAACATTTTCAATGCCGAGCGCAGATTCCAGGATGGGCATAAGCCAGATGGCACGATCGATCTTGTGGCGATGCTTCAGCTTACCGATCATTCGATCTACTTCGGCGACTTGTTGCGGATGTTCCGTCTTAGGGATCAGAACGAGGTCGGGCGATTCAGAGATAACTTCCGCGAGATCTTCCAGTCCCATGGGAAGTTGGTTGATGCGCACCATGCGCTCGCAGCCGCCGAAATCGACCGCTCGCAGCGTGTTGCGAACCAGGATGCGGGCAGCATCTTTTTCGGCGGGATGAACGGAATCCTCGAGGTCGAGGATAATGGCGTCCGGCCCATGCAGACCGGCATTGGTGAAGTATTTCGGCTCGGTACCGGGAAGATACAGTCTCGATCTCCGCAGACGGTCTTGCGCCGAAGGCTGTGGCAACGGAAACTGCTCGGGCAGAGCCTTTCGCAGGGTCGTCAATCCCAACCGTTTGACCGCCGTCTCAATCCGGGCTGAGATCACAAAGGGCAGGGCGCCTTCGTCGTGGATCGCGACTCGCGCGTGCTTCAATCCGAGAGACTCGAGCACTTGCTTTGTCTGGGCGACGATCGAATCTCCGTAGTACGGGGCGACGCGCGATTCCAGAGTGATCTCGAAGCCTCGGCTATCGCGCGGTTCGAGGGCGACGTGCAGGTCGGAGCGCGTGTCCTTGCCCCAGTGACCTGCTTCGGCGGATCGCGCCTCTCTGGTTTCTGTCGAACTTTTCATTTTTTTTTTGCGCTGATGGTGTAGCCGGTTATTTCAGCTTTTCTAAAATCGCATCAGTCATCTGGACAGTTGAGGCGGCGCCCTGGCTGATTGACTTTGAGCCGCCCGGAAGCCGCATCATGTCATAGGTCCGCACTTTGCCTTCCTTCACTACGTCCGCAATGGCTTTACGGATACGCTCGGCCTTCGCGCCTTCGCCCACGCGGTCGAGCATCATGGCTGCAGAAAGAATCATCGCGATCGGATTCACGATCGGCGGATTCAACTCCGCATATTTCGGTGCTGAGCCATGCGTGGGCTCGAACACCGCAACTTCATCGCCGATATTTGCTGATGCGGCGAAACCCAGACCTCCGACCAGGCCGGCGAAGGCATCGGACAAAATGTCCCCAAAGAGGTTAGACGCTACAATCACGTTG
>MNGW01000029.1 GCA_001918935.1 Acidobacteriales bacterium 13_1_40CM_3_55_5
CCACCAATTCCTCGACCCGCGTATTCGACAGCGCCTTCCTCAAACTTGATTCGGACAAAGCGCTGGAAGTCGCGCAAAAGCATGGAGGAGATAAGATTCTGCAGAAGAATCCCGACAATCCGATCGTCTACGTGCTCAATTGGGACGGCGTCACTAACGAACTGATCTGGCGCGTGATCTATGGCGACAGCCCTGAAGATGCAAAACTGAGAGTAGCGGTCAATGCCAGCAACGGTGAATTCCTGCGAGTGGAAAAGTAACGCCGGCCGCGGTGCTGTTCAGCAACCCAGGGCCCGACTAAAAAATGCTGCCGCAGAATTCGGCCGTTTACTGCTTGGGCAAGGCTTTCCCCGATGTCTGATTTTTCTCCGTGGAGCCTCTCAACTTTTCCAATCCCTTTTGCGCTTCCGCTGACAATGGCCCGTGCGGCAGGATCCTCAAGTACTCTTCATAATGAGTGCGTGCTTCTTCTGGCTGGTCGAGCTTCTCGAAACACTGGGCCATCCGGAAGTTTGCAAGCGCATCATTCGGCTTCCAGACCAATGCCTCCTGATAGCGGTCAAGCGCGGCCCGATAATTTTTCCGCTTGAGATAGAAATCCCCAACTTCAATGTCCTTTAAGGCTTTGTGCGGATCCCAGGGATGGAATTCCTGCACGTCGGGAGACATCTCCCCGTTAGCATCAGAAACAGCCGCACCGCTGTAGGGATGATTCTTGGCATCGTCTTTAGGAGGGCTGAGGTCAATCCTGGTATCGCGGCTAGAACTTTCGCCTGCTTCTTTGCTCCTCTCCGACCGCGGAGGCTCTTGATTTTTACCAGGCGTTGGCTGTTGCTGAGCCACACTCCACCCAGTTAAACCTATCGATAATGCCAGCAAAGACATCAAAGGTAACATAAGGATATTGTAGCCCCGAAAGTCACCTGATTCACGCAGATCAAAAAGTTAAAGTGGAGCTCGACGGACCAAATAGCCAAGTACAAACGCCGTGATGATCATCCCGATCAGCAACGGTCTTTCTCGCCGCCCGCCCATAGTGTGAGCTGGCACCCCGCGTTCACCAGCTGCCACCTCCTCTCGGCACGAATTTTCTAGCGTATGTGTAACGGGGGCAATAAAGCGGTAACCGCGCCGTGGGACAGTCTCGACATATCGCGGTTTGTTGGCATCGTCACCCAGCACGGAGCGGATTTTCTTGATGGCGGTATTAAGCGCGTAATCAAATTCTACAAATGTGTTCTCCGGCCATACACGATCCCGCAACTCTTCCCGCGTGACCAGTTCGCCGGCACGCTCCAGCAGAAGGACAAGCACGAGGAATGGCTGGCCCTGCAGGTGAATTCTCATTCCCTCGCAACGCAGTTCCCCGCTATGCACGCTCGCCTCAAACGAACCGAAGCGGAAAACTTTAGCCGAAGCGCGCGATGCGTCCATGCAACCACCTTGCGGTAATGGACGGACAACTAAGCCATTCGGTTCCATAATTCTGGGCCTGGATACAACCACACACTCTCCATCCCAACAGAACATATCCGTACACACGCAAGCCCGCAGCAATACACGCAGAGTCCATGAACTAACTGTGCTCCCTTCACGTCTCTCCTTGGACATCGAGGCCAGAAACAATGCGGCACAGTACACTTTGCTCTTGTGTTTGTATTTTTCTCTTGCATGTTTCGTTTTGCTGGGCAGAACCGTTTTCCGTCCATGAGAACGAAGTTTCTTTCGATCTCTACGGTGGTTACCTTGTGGTGGTACGGGGATCGCTAGGTAAACTTGAGAAGCGGAATTTCATCATTGACAGCGGCACCAACCCGAGTGTGTTGGACGAACGGGTCGCGCGTCATCTCGGCCTCTCCGGCCGCAAGGAAAAATTAAGGCTGGTCAACCGCGAAATTGACACCACAATAGTGTTGATTCCCAGTATCCGCCTGGGTCCTCTCGCCCAGGAGTCAATGCCCATGCTGGTTCAGGATTTGTCATTTTTCCAGCGAAAACTTGGCGTACGCATTGATGCACTCATTGGCTTCGATATTCTCGGGACTAGCAGCTTTGAGATTGATTACGCCGCCCGCCGGATCAGCTTTGGCTCGACGACGCCGGGCTCGGAAGCCGTTTCCTTTAAGACCGATCCTCCTTTGGTTACGGTCGAGATGATGATTGAAGACCAGCCATTTCGCCTGGTCGTGGATACCGGTGCCTCAGATTTGATCTTGTTCGACAAGCGCGCGAGCGAGAAACTGCGAAGATGGCAAGTCACTGCCGAGGCAAGCTCGTGGAACATGTCAGCCCAATTCAGCATGAAGATTATTCAGATTTCACACTCGCAGCTGGGAAATTCCGGTCTCGGCGGACTGCGCGCATATCTGACGGCAGATCAGAGCCAAGGCTTGGGCTTCGATGGCCTCATGGGAGTCTCAATGCTCCGCGCCGCGCAGATCTCCTTTGACTTCGAGCGCCGTCTATTCACCTGGCAAGCGCGGAACTCCAAAATTCCTCTAACCATGGAAGCGAAGCGTTCGCCCCCGCCCCTCTGTCCAAACTCAGGGAGCCATGTCCCGGAGTCTGGAGTGGGGGCTGGCGGCGATCGGCGGATACTAGAGCGCTTGAGGATTGCCGATTGCCGATTTCCAATTGCCAATTTGAAAAGCCAATAAATGACTGTTCTTAGCCTTGAAATCGGAAATTGGAAATCGGAAATTGGAAATCGGCAATCGGCAATGCCTCTTTAAAGCCTGGCCCCAAAAAATAGGCCGCTCCATGGGGGTGGAACGGCCTGTGTTGGCGAAGTCCTCCGGGGAGGAGGGAAAACCGTTACATAGACGGCGGAGCCGTCGGATTAGCCGCGGTCGGCTGCTGCTGCGCAGGAGCCGTTGCCTCGCCCGTGTTGGTCATCAAACGTACATCCACACGGCGATTCTTAGCGCGACCTTCCCGAGTCTGATTGCTCTCGACCGGCTTATCTTTACCCAGCCCAATCAGATACACCTTGTGGGCAGGAATGCTGTGCTGCGAAGCCAGGTACTGAATCACGGAGTCGGCACGACGCTCACTGAGGTCGTAGTTGTAATCTTGGCTGCCGACGGAATCCGTACCACCTTCCACCGTGATGATGTAACCCTTGGCATTGGTGACGTCTGCGGCGAGCTGATCCAAGGCTTCCTGAGCCTTCTTAGTCAGGTTGTCCTTGTTAAAGCCAAAGTGGACAGAGGTCTCGGTTACGACGTGATAGTTATCCAGATTGGCGACCGTGTTCTGCAGCTTATCTACGCGATGAACCGCATTGTCCGCCAACGTTTGTGCTTCGCCGGCCTGCTGACTGGCAGACTGCGCTTTTTGATCTACCTCTGCCGCCTTGGCCTGCACCGACTGGATGCCAGCTTGGGCACGCGCGTCTACGTCTTTAATGTCCCTTGAATTCTTTGCAGTCAGGTCGTCCAGCTCATTGGTCTTGTTAATGAGCGGCGTCGTCTCTTGACGCACGTAGTTCTTGGTGGAACAACCAATAGTCGCCGCCATGCTGGCTGCGAGCAGAACTGTTAGTGAGATACGATTCATCTTAGCGAACTCCTTCTTTCTCTCTGAACATCAAACCGTGGCCGTACTATTAGTGCTGGGCGGAGCCGGTCTTGTTTCCTGTCCCGCAGTGTACTTGAGCACGAGGGGTGCCAATCGTACCTTCGTGCGCCAAGCCATAAGTCCCTGGTGTCCAATAACTTAGGTAACATGGCACCAAGGTTTCGGGAGAAGCAGCGGGAAAACGGGACACGGAGTGAGGAAAATTTATACGGTGAATTGAGTCAGCGCGTCCTAGGAGGACACAGGATTGGGATTGTTTCCCGCTTATTCCGTCGAAACACCCGAAAGTCGCTCTCGTCCACGGTGAGGACGGTGTGTCGAGGATACATTTCGCTCATACGGATTACACAAAGATCAGCAAGATCGGGTTTGCGGTCCTCGTATCGCCGAGCTAGCTCTACTAACTGCTCCAGGTTTCTAGGGACGTCGAAGGCTAGCCGGATCATCTCTTCCTCCATCAAGTTCAGTACATACGAACTCGACCCGAGGTGAAACGCGGATTCAGCCAAAACTGCCTCGCAGGTTAGCAGCGGTTCGGTCAAAATCTTGGCGATGTTCAAAGCCCATTCGTGGTGGTGATCGCCTCTATTACCAAAGGCAACGATGAACCCTGTATCAGCTATGCCCTTCATTTACGCGAAAATCCTTTACGGGACGAGAGATCCGGCGGGCCGTTGATCTCACCCGCACGATGTAGGAAAGTTTGCTTCCCTTTCCCCGCCTTCGCAGTTTCGAGTTGCTGACGAATCAGCCTGCCCACCGGTAGACCAGTCTTGCGGGCTGTTTCTTTGAGCCAAGCAATTAGCTCATCTGTAAGACGAATTGTTAATGTATGACTCACAATAAAATATTGTAACACACCTAGAAGCGCAACGTCCCTTAAACCACATCATCTAAAATTAAGAAACGCAATGGATCTTGCCGCCAAAATTCGCACCTTGCCGGTGTCGGCCGGCGTGTACCTGTATAAAAACGCCGACGGCCAGGTCATTTATGTGGGCAAGGCCAATAACCTGCGCAGCCGGGTCTCCTCCTATTTCCACGAGGGCCGTGTTGAGGATGCGAAAACTGGATCCCTGGTTCGCGAGGCCGTGGACGTCGATTACATCGTCGTCGCGAACTCAAAAGAGGCGCTGGCCCTTGAGAATCACCTGATCAAGCAGAAGCAACCTCGCTTCAACATTCTTCTGCGCGACGATAAAACATACCCGTACGTGAAGCTCACAATGGGCGAGCGCTTTCCACGGGTTTACGTCACGCGACGGCTACGCAAAGACGGCAGCTCGTATTACGGGCCTTACTTTCCTGCCAATCTGGCTTATAGGATCGTGGATTTAATCCATCGTCATTTTCTGATTCCCTCCTGCAAGGTCGATCTCAACCGATTTCATCTCCGCCCCTGTTTGCAGTATTACATCGGCCGCTGCCTGGGACCGTGCGTTGAAGGGCTGACTACGCCGGATATCTATCAGGAGGCGATTCGGGATGTGAAGCTATTCCTGGAAGGCCGCCCCACCGACCTCTACCGCTCTTTGCGTGAGCGTATGGCGAAAGCTGCCGAGGCCCAGGAGTATGAGCGAGCGGCCAAGTATCGCGACCTGATTTCGACCGTCGAGCTGTTACAGGAAAAGCAGCGCATCGCTTCGGTCGAGGGCGATGACGCGGACGTGTTTGGGTACCACTTCGAAAATGGCATGTTGGCGGTCAATTTGTTTCACATGCGGGCTGGACGAGTGCTTGATCGGCGCGAGTTCTTCTGGGAAGACTTGCCCGATTTTGCGACGCCAGGTACTTCTCGCAAGGACGCAGATGGCAATGGCTCGGGGCAGGGTTCGTTCCATCCTGGTGATTTTTTCTCTGCACTACTCAAGCAGCTCTACATTGGACAGCCCTACGTACCACGAAATATTTACGTGCCGGTCGAATTTGAAGATCGCGAGATGCTCGAAGAATTGCTGTCAGACCAGATCGAGGACTCCCGCGGCGCGCGTGTGCATATCCTTGTGCCCCAGCGCGGCGACAAGCGCTCGCTCATCGATCTCGCCGGCAACAATGCTAAGCAATCCTATGATCAGCGGTTCAGAATCATGAAACCGAATACGAAGGCCATCCAGGAAGCGCTTCAGGATACGCTTGGGATGCCCGAACTGCCCTCTCGCATCGAGTGCTTTGACATTTCGCATATTCAGGGCGCTGAAACCGTTGCTTCGATGGTGGTGTGGGAAGATGGGCAGATGAAGAAGTCGGACTACCGCAAGTTCATAATCCGCAGCGTGGATGGCGTGGACGATTTCGCCTCCATGCGCGAGGTGGTGAAGCGCCGCTACAAGCGTGTGCAGGACGAGAAAAAGAAGATGCCGAGCCTGGTGCTGATCGATGGCGGACTGGGCCAGTTACATGCCGCCGCCGAAGCGCTGGAATCCCTCGAAATCATCAATCAGCCGCTGGCCGCAATCGCCAAACGCGAGGAAATTATTTATGTCTCTGGACAAGAAGATGAACCGGTGGCTCTCGATCACCACTCACCTGTGCTTCACCTAGTCCAATTGATTCGCAATGAAGCGCACCGCTTCGCTGTAACCTTCCATCGCAAACGCCGCCAGATGCGCGATCGATCCACCGAACTGCTCGACATCCCCGGAGTGGGCGAGCGTACAACCCGCCGGCTGCTGGAGCACTTCGGTAGCGTGCAGGCGGTGAGACAGGCAGACGTCGCGGCTCTTTCCGCGGTGGTGACGCGTCCTCAGGCGGAGGCCATCCTTAGTCACTTCCGGAAATAATCAAGATCTCGGGATCAAGGTGCCTCCGCTCCGCGTCCTGATCATGACGGAGCTAGCTAAGGGGATCACTCCCAAGGAGGACGAGGTTACGAATGGCGGCCCGTCACAAGATTCTGGAGCAAGGTCATGATTGCCATTTCGGCGGCTTGAGCGCTGGATGTTCTACATAGAGTGGCTCCAATACGTCGAAGATAATTGGGTATATGACACGGCCAATTGCTTTTTGATAGGCTGCCGCCTCCTCGGAAGTACAAGTCTTCCGCACAGCCGCCGTGGACTCGTCCAACCGGCGATATATATCGAGCATCAAGTCGCTGATCTGCCTGGCTGTATTTGCGTGTTTTATCATGTCGCTGAAGTGGAGAATCCCTTTCCCTCGATGCATTCTCCCATATATTTCCGCATGGGCACTCGTCGCGCCCCCGTTTCTCGGCCAGGTTGGGCGGGTTCCAACCGAGAATTGAACGAAACAACAGACGGCGATTCGACCATGGATTCCACCGATCCTAAAACGGCGAAGCTCACGATCTTCCATTCGATCCACTTCGCTTCGCCAGATCTTTTAATACATAAGATTTGACGTTGGTCGGAAGTCGGGACCCGTGCAGACTTTCTCGCACCAGAGTCACGGGAAGTGAGCGTGAAAATTCCAGAGCGCGGGCCAGCGGAGTCTTTTCATTGCGCAGCAGCGCCATTCGGATTTCTCGTCGCGGCGACCACTTGGAGTGGCGGCACACCGCTTCAACGAAAGCTGCGGATGAATTACGGCGCATTAAAGCTTTGATAATCGAGGCCTCGGTCAGACGAGGATTTTCCAGCGCCGCTCGGACAATTCGCGTTTCGGAATCGAGCAAAAGCGCTCTGGCAATTCTCTCCGACGCCCGATGTGCCAAAGAAAGTCTTTCACCCATGGAGATTTTTTCCAGTCGATTGGCCAGCGCCTCATCCGCGGCGATCCTGATAACAGGTGACGCACCATGGGCAACGAGAGATGCCGCGGCGTCCTGGGATGCTCAACCATCGCCAGCTTGAGCTTGCGGCTTTTCATCAGAGTGCCGTTTTTGCCGAGTTGTTCCACCACTTGCGCGGGCAAGTCTCTGCGCTTCAGGAGGGCGAGCGCTAGGTCGAGGGTAAGAGAGGGATCAGTGACAACCGCATTCAAGACATCCTTAGAATTGTTATGAATGGCCTCTTCGAGAGGAATGGAGGCTGAGTCACTTGCGCTGCTGACAGGTGTGGGTTCTTTCGTCATCAGCCCCAGCTTCTGTGACCTCGCTACACTTTCGCGCCTTTGCGGGCCAACTCTAGCGCACCTCGCACTGGCTCAATCACGGTTAGATTCACCGAGCAATTAGGATATTCGGAACGCAGACTATTGTAGAAAACCTGGCGCACCAGCGCGCAGTTGCTGAAAACACCGCCGGACATGGCCACCGGTACTTGATCGCCATCGGGAAACAGCCGGCGAATTACAATTTTGGCCAAACGCGCGAGCTCCGTCCCGGCCTGCGTGAGAATGGACCGAGCCAGTGCATCCCCGGAATCGGCGGCTAACAGTACCGCCGGCAAAAGCGCGGCGAAGTCCGGACTTGGGTGAGCATTCGCGGCCAACACCAACTGTTCGCGTGTGGTGAGACCCCAGGCCTTCTTAACGCTGTCCAGCAGAGCGGAGTTTTCTTCACCGGTTTCGTCATAATCGCGCATGATGGCAGCGATCGCGGAGCGTCCAATCCAGTGACCGGAGCCTTCATCGAAAATCGAGAATCCCCATCCACCCGCGCGCAGAGTGTTGCCTGAAGCATTGCGTCCGTAAGCCATCGATCCTGTGCCCGCAATCACCATGACGCCGGCTCCGTTGCCAAAGGCAGCTTGCAGCGCGATGACCATATCGCCGACCACTTCGATTTCTCCTGAAACCAACTCCGCCAACAGACGGCGCACAAGGTTGCTGATTTCCGGTCGCCCGGCTCCCGCCAGCCCCACACAAGTTCTTTCGATTTGAGCGGGAGTCATTTTTACGGCAGCACATGCTTGGCGGATCGCAGCGCCAAGAGCCTCTCGCGCCTTCGCCTCGCCCAAGCGGATCACATTACTTCCCGCAGCCGTGCCGCTGCCCAGCACAGAAGTTTCGTCACCGATCACACAGGAGGTCTTGGTTCCGCCCCCATCGATGCCAAGAAAGATCGCCACGGACGTATTTCTACCATAGGGGATTGACTCCGCAGGTGCGGTTTCAAGTTTCGCCAGTCGTTTTCCGCCATAATGTCGCGAGCCGCTACAAACTCATACATGGGCCTGGATAAGCTCGACCTCGGCATCATCGCGCTTTATCTCGCGGGCATCACGTTGTTCGGCCTGCGTTTCCGTAAACGCCAGCGTACGCTGCGCGATTATTTTTTGGCTGACCGCAACGTTCCATGGTGGGCAATTGCGTTATCTATCGTCGCCGCCGAAACCAGTACCCTAACCATCATTAGCATCCCCGGATTGGCATATGACACCAATCTCACCTTCTTGCAGGTAGTGTTCGGCTATCTCGTGGGGCGCGTCATTATAAGTTTTATCTTGCTGCCGCATTATTTTCGCGGAGAGCTCTATACCGCCTACGAACTGATCGAGCGCCGCTTTGGAAGAAAGCTACGTTCATTAACTGCCGGGCTGTTCCTGCTGACACGGGCAGCAGCAGAAGGCGTGCGCGTGTATGCCGTGTCCATTGTCGTGGCCATTGCACTGGGCACTGGTGAGATTGCTTCTATCGCGATCATCACGGCACTGACCTTGATCTACACCTTCGAAGGCGGCCTGGCCGCCGTGATTTGGACTGACGTGGTGCAGACCTTCATCTATGTCGGCGGCACTTTGGTGGGACTGTTCACAGTTCTGCACGTCGTGCCCGGTGGCTGGTCCACAGTTCACACGATGGCCGAGAGCGCAGGCAAGCTGCGAATCTTTGATTTCAGCCCCGACTTCTGGAAACCCTACACTTTCGGGGCGGGATTGATCGGGGGGGCATTCTTGACCACAGCCAGCCATGGCACCGATCAACTGATCGTGCAACGACTCCTGGCGGCGCGCACCCAACGACAGTCCGTCACGGCACTGCTTTCCAGTGGTCTTGCGATTTTATTTCAGTTCGCTCTCTTTTTGCTCGTCGGCGTGATGCTGTTCGCCTTCTACCATGTTCCGTCGGCAACGTTTGGCAAGGCAGATCGGATTTATCCCACGTTCATCGTCAGTCAGATGCCACACGGGATTTCTGGTCTGCTGATCGCCGCCATTTTGGCGGCTGCAATGTCAAACCTGAGTGCCGCGCTGAACTCGTTGTCTTCCACTACGATCATCGATTTTTATCTTCAACACCGCCCCCAATTAGACGAGCGCAGGCGTGTGCAGCTTTCTCGATTAGCAACACTTTTTTGGGCTCTATTGCTATTCGGATTGGCAGTGTTATCACTGCACAAAGTCGGGCGCGTGATCGAAGTGGGATTGCAAATCGCGTCGGTCGCTTATGGCGCGTTGCTAGGCGTATTCCTGCTGGGCGTGCTGACGCGGCGGGCCAATCAAAATGGAGCAATGGTCGGAATGTTGTGTGGCTTCCTTATCGAACTCTACATTTGGCTGGGGACTCGAGTGCCGTGGACCTGGTACGTGGCGATTGGAACGATTGTGACCTTTGTGGTTGGATACGCTACCAGCATCGTCTTCGAAAAGAACAGCCCGAGACAGCCCGCATGAATACCTCCTCTCGACCCGAACTCGCCCGCGATCTCGGTGTCAGCCAGGCAGTCGCGGTCGTCGTCGGCACGGTCATCGGCAGTGGGATATTTCTTGTTCCCACCGAGATGATGCAAGCGGTGGGCTCGGCGAAAATTGTCTACATAGTGTGGCTGGTGGGCGGGCTGCTTTCGTTTTTCGGCGCCCTTACCTACGCGGAGTTGGGGGCGATGAAACCGCAAGCCAGCGGCGAATATGTCTACATGCGCGATGCCTACGGACCGCTCGCTGGGTTCCTGGCTTCCTGGACGTGGTTCCTGATTGCCAAACCTGCGTCCATCGCCACATTGACGACCGGAATCGTGCGCGTCCTCGGAACCTTTCCTGCATTCGCATTTCTCTCAAACAATGCTGTACATACGCCATTCACAATCAATTACGGCCAACTCCTGGCCATCGCTGCCACTCTACTAATAACTTTTCTTAACTACACCGGAATCAAAAAGGCCGGCGAGTTCCAATTGATATTCACCCTGCTGAAGGTGCTGATCATTCTCGCCATCGTGGCGGCAGGCTTCAGCTATAGCGGAGGCACATGGGCAAATTTTGCCGGGAGTTATGCAGGGGCAAAAGGGGGCATTGCCGGATTCATGGCAGCGCTGGTAGCTGCGCTGTGGGCTTACGACGGTTGGAACGATCTGAACATGGTGGCAGGTGAGATCCGCAACCCGGAACGTGATATCCCCATCGCCTTGATCGCGGGAGTCGCGATCGTTGGCGCACTCTACGTGCTGGTGAATGCAGCCGTGCAGTACGTGCTGCCGGCTTCTGCGGTGGCCGCTTCCCAACGGCCCGCTTCGGATGCCATGGCCCTCGTACTCGGTCCCATCGGCGCTGGTATCGTATCTGCCGGTATGGCGCTTTCTATGTTTGTAGCATTGAATGGCACCATCATGAGTGGTGCACGGCTTCCTTTCATTATGTCGCGCGACGGTTATTTCTTTTCTGCGTTGGGTGACGTCCATCCCCGATTTCGCACACCTTCTACAGCGCTGCTGGTGCAAGCTGGCCTCTCCATCATTTTGCTTCTTCTGAGAGGTAGTTTCCGGCAGTTTTTTTCCCTGGCCATCTTTTCAGAATGGCTCTTTTATATGCTGACCGCGAGCACGATCTTTGTCTTCCGCCGCCGTGATCCCAATGTCCCGCGGCCTTATCGTGTCTGGGGATATCCGGTGGTTCCGCTCCTGTTTGTGCTGGCTTCTGGCCTGCTGCTTTACTTCACCTTCGTCGATAACGTCCGTAATTCTCTTCTCGGATGCCTGGTAATTTTGGCGGGGGTACCGGTTTTCTATGCTTTTGCCCATCGCCGCACCGTCTGACGTCAGCGAGTCGCCTTCACTCTGCTCGCATTTGGGGCGGTTTCCGCTTTCGGATTCTTCTCGGTTACCAAAGTACACGAGCGGCAGGCACATTTACCCCCCGCCATATCTACCGTAACTTAAAACTTCCACCCGGTGCATTCTCCCCAGGCTCGGGGTTTCCTCGTTGGAACTTATGTATGCCTACGCCTGATCACTTTACGTTGGGGCTTTCGAGATTCTCGTAATCATCCTGCTAATCAACGTCGGATTTATATGGCCGGAGCGGCTGCAGTTGGCGCAGAATTATCGCGTGACGGAAATCATTCCGATTCCCAGTTTGCAGCCGAAAGCTTTCAAGCCGAAGACACCTCCCCCTGTATTGCGCGCCAAGCTGCTGCCTAAGGCGCCGGTGTTTCCCACGGCGAAGCTAACTGTGCCTCGAGACATTCGCACTCCGCAACAGCCTGACATCGCACCTCCCAAAATTGTAGTTAACAATTTCGAACCCACGGTTTTGAAGCAGGTATCGGGCGCTCGCCCAACGTTGGTCGTTCACACTGGCCAGTTTGGCAGTGCAGCAGCCCCCACCGTCAACGCACCCATACAGAAGGTGCAAACCGGCGGCTTTGGCGATCCCAATGGCATCCCGGGTCAAGGCAAACCCAACGCGCATTTGACGATGGCCAATACTGGTTCGTTTGATCTGCCTCCCGGCGCAGGTATGGGAAATGGCACGGGCGGGACAAAAGGGATTAAAGGGACGATCGCGAGCGCAGGTTTTGGCAATGGAATCGCCCAAGCTGGACAAGGTGATGGTCGCAGTAACGGACGCGGCGCAATCCAGACTGCAGGTTTTGGCGCGCAGCAGGTCGCGCCGGGCGGAATGAAGCCGCAGCAAACGGTAGAGAGCGGGCCACCTACTACTCCCGTCGAAATCACTTACAAATCGAATCCGATTTATACCAACGAAGCGCGCCAGCTAAAGCTGGAGGGAGAAGTTTTGCTGGAATTGATGTTTGGAGCCAATGGGCAAATACACGTGAATCGAGTCGTACGTGGTATGGGCCACGGCCTGGATGAAGCCGCGACGGCAGCCGCCGGCAAGATTCGGTTCAAACCTGCTTTGCGCAATGGTGTACCTATAGATTCCACCGCCGTCGTACATGTAGTTTTTCAGCTGGCTTATTGAACCAGCCTTATTAAACTCGGCTTTAGGACTTGGCTTTAGGAAAAGAGGAACAGAGTTATGCGCAATTGGAAATCGATCGTCGCCGCTTCCGTGCTGATTACGCTGAGCGCTGTGGCGCAGCAGACAGCGGCACCATCTTCGTCTTCGACGCCGCAAACAACGCAGCCGACGACTTCGACAACGCCGGCAGCAGCTCAGCCCACCACCATGGATCAGGTGGTTGACCGCACCATCGAGCGTGAGCATGGGCTGATGGATTTCCTGAAGACTCGGACGCCGCTGGTCGAGACTTACCTTCAGAACTTGAAGCTCGATCCGCAATTGGGACCAGTGCCCAGCCAAGATCATTACTTCCTCGGCCGCATTGATATGGCCGAGAGTGTGGATCGGCGCGACTATTTGTCCAAAGACTCAAGCTTCCAGAATCGCCTGATGGGCGGGTTCAGCAAG
>MNGW01000015.1 GCA_001918935.1 Acidobacteriales bacterium 13_1_40CM_3_55_5
TTTCTTCGTTCACCGCGTCAAGATTGCCCGTAGGCTCGTCGGCTAACACAATCTTGGGATCATTGATTAAGGCGCGGGCGATGCACACTCGCTGCTGCTCGCCTCCGGAAAGCTGTGCCGGAACGTGCTCGGCTCGATCTTTCAATCCAACGCGCGCCAACGCTTCCAGCGCTTCCTGTTCGTCCGTCATACTGTGGAAGTATTGCGCCAACATGACGTTTTCGAGGGCACTCAAATAGGGAATGAGATGGAACTGCTGAAAGATGAACCCAACTTTTTCTGCTCGCACGCGGTTCAGTTCGTTAGGCGACATGTTGGCTACGTTCACGCCATCCAGCCAGATCTCGCCTTCCGTCGGACGGTCCAGACAACCGATAAGATTTACTAAGGTGGACTTCCCCGAGCCGGACGGCCCCATGATCGCGACCCATTCGCCGGGTTCAACGGACAGGGTGAAATCGTCGAGCGCACGAATGACACCACCGCTGGCCTCTGCCTTGGCCGGGTAGAGCCTGCTCACGTCTTTCAACCTGATCATGTCACTCCCCTCTAAGAATCATAGCGGGTTGCACCCGCCGCAGCAGAAAAATAGGCAGGATTGCCGCGATCAAGGCAACAGCTACACTGCCAGCCAAGATCGTAGGAAAAACGCTGAAGCGCGGTACAACGGGTGCATGGAAATTTGCTCGGCCGATCCAAGCTGCGCCTCCAATGCCAAAGCCAAATCCAATCACAGCGCCCAGAGCACCGAGTAGAACGGCCTCCGCCGCTAGGAATCCGCTGATTAGCCGCTGCGAAGCTCCTAGAGCTTTCATGATGGCAAAATCGCGCTGCCGGTCATAAACCCAACCCGTCAGGGTAGCCAGCACGCACAGAGTAGCGGTCAAGATAATCAGTATCGCCGTTGCCAAAAGCGTAGCCTGCGTCCTGCCTAGCACACGGGCTTCGCCTTCCATGATTTGCCGGACCGGCCGCACTTCGGCCTCTGGAAGTGTTTCAGACAACTTCTGCATCACGCTGCTGACTTCCTCCGGCGCACCGGAGACAGCAATCTCAATGGTTGAAGGATGGGTTTGAGTCCAGGCTTCGAAATCCCTGAGTGAAAGATAGATGCGACTGTCTTCCGCAGCGCCTGTCTGCAGGGTTCCAGCGGGGCTGAGATGTACAACACGGCCGCCGAAATTCAGATCAATGGGCTTGCCTTGAGGACTGACGAGGGCAGCCGCTCGCACCCCCACGAGCGCTTGCTGCGATGCAGTTGGCCATCGTGTAACGGACCACCAGCGGTTCAATTTGCGGGCCTGATCAAAGTCTGTTCCCGTTACCACTATGGATCGTCCATCACTGGTACGTGCCACGGCGTAGGCGAATGGAACTGCGAGGCCACGCCCAGCGAGCGTCGAGGAAACTTTGTTCAAGGCATTCGGGGGCAGTGTCTGGCCGTCTTTTGCAACGACCACGACATTCGCTCCGTAGTTGCGAAACTCTTTACGCAACTTGGCTTGAACATCGACGAAAAGATTGAGCATAGTGGTGACCACAGCGGCAGCTACTACCATCGCTAGCAGAGCCGAGGCGGCGCGGCCCCGACGCAGTATGGCAGCACGAAACAGCATTCGCCAGAACATCGATCCCCGGGAGGTGCGGCGCTTGCGCAGATCAGGCGCAGACTGAGCCGGAAGGGAACTCAACCCTCACCCCGCAAGGCATACACAGGATCGAGTTCTATAGCACGACGGATGGCCAATGCACTGCCGGCAAAGGTCACGATTACGGCAATTGCAAGAATTAGCGGAAGCAGCACGGGTTGGATCGTGATCTCAGAATCGAAGATCGACCGGCCAATCAGCCGGGCAAGAAGCGCGCCGCCTGCAAATCCAACTAACCCACCCATCAGGCCGAGCAGCAGGGCTTCCGTGAAGAACAGTCCTGCCACTGAAATTTTGCCCGCTCCCAGAGCTTTCATTAGTCCAACTTCGCCGCGGCGCTCGAACATGGCCGTCGCCATAGCAGCCGAAACGGCTAGAGCGGAGGCAAACAACGCAGCCAGCGTTATCAGAAACATCAATCCCTTCACGCTGGAGAGAACGACGCCTTCGTTTTGCGCTACCTGGCGAATCTGCTCGGCATGAGAGTTGGGAATGGCTTCTTGCAGTTGATACGCGATCGACTGCGCGTAGGGAGAGCAATACCAGCGATCGTACATTGCCGCGTTCATGGTTTTTGGATCGCGGCGGGCAAACGCGTCTTCGGGCTTGGTCAGGGCACTGACGTAGATGCGACGCACGGCGCGCGGTCTTCCCAGAACCTGTTGCGCTAACGCCAGAGGTGCGACGATCTCATCATCTTCCGCACCGCCGGTCGAAAGGATTCCAGATATGCGGTGCAGGTGTCCAGCGATCTCGATTCGATCGCCCGGCCCGCGATTGAGCCGGAAGGCCAGACGCTCGCCCAACAAAACATCTTCGGCAGCATCGTTAGGCCATGCACCTTGCACCTTCCACCACGGATGCGTGCTGCGTACACCAGTCACGAAATCTGTTTTGCCAAAGCTGAGTTGCTTAGAAAAATATGTTCCGAGCAGCGTCATCTGCCCGTCATCACCGGCGTTAGCAGTCACCGGCAACATCGGAGCGAAGCCAACAATGTTATTGCGCCAGAACATTCCCTTGATCTTAGGGAGGCCCGCTTCGTCGAGGTAAGCGCCGTCGCTGGCGGGCTTAAGATTTAGCCCACCGATTTCTACGTCCAGCGTATCTTCTTGCGGAATTACGACAAGATTCGCACCATAGCGGCGCAGTTCGCGGTTGATCTTGTCGCCGATATCGGTCGCCACACCTATCATGGCTGTGGCTACACCTACACCAAGCGTGATGGCGACTCCGGCTAGGACCTTTCGGCGCGTCTGCCGCCGGAACGATTCATACACCAGGCGCACAAACATGGACTATTTTTGGAACACGCGGGCTCCGGCCGCGATGTCCGCCTCCTGGATGATGACGCTGTCGGAGTTGATGGTGGCGTTCAGGGGAATGGGATTGCATCCGCCTGACGTACCCACCGACTGCGGATTAATTGGCGCGGCGCAATTCTTGCAAACCACACCGTTGGGTCCCTTGTAGAAGCCAACTCCTCCGCAGATCTGGCAGGCGTCAAATACCGTGGCAATTTTGCCGTCTGGTTTTTGATAAAGCCAGAAACGAATGTCCACGCCATTTTCCCGGGCAGAGAAGCGATGCAGGTCGCCTCCGGAAACTTGCGCCAGCGGAATAGCCACTTGTCCATTTACAAACGTGACTTCGGTTGCAGGCGAGGGAGCGCTCAGGCTTTTAGCATAGATAAATTCCGCCGTCACCAGCAGGATGAAAAGAAACGAACTGGCGTACACCGAAGCCATCCACAAACGCTCTCGACGAACGCTCCAGGCAGCTTTGCGTCGCTCCGCTGCCGATGCTGCCCCGGAGGCCGGCTCGCGGCGCTTGACTTCAAACAGCACCATCAACGCGGCCAACGCAAAAATGGTTACGAAAAAAAACCAGTCGTTGGCCACGATGGGACCGACAATCGCCATCTCCCGCTTGGAGGAGGGAAGCACTCCATTCTCGGAAAGCTCGTGCAATCCAGTGATACTCAGTTGCCCGGCCACGAAGAAGAGAATGACGGTGGTTACTCGGAAGAACTTTTGCAGATTGATGGGCAGGCTGCCCTTGACGAACATCACACCAAATAAAATGGCAACGATCACACCCAGCAGCGTGCCCAAAAAACTCATTAGTTCGGTGGTATTCAACGAAACTGCGCCAAGATACAGAACGGTTTCTACGCCCTCTCGGAGGACCATCAGAAAAACGAAAACAAAGAGTCCGAAGCCGGCGTTTTCGCCAGCCAGCAATCCCACTTTTCCTTCAATGTGTCCCTTCAACTTGCGGCCGGTCTTCATCATGAAGATGATCATGGTGACGACGAAGAAAGCCGCAGCCAACATGATCCAGCCTTCGAAAATGTCCTGGTTCCACTGCAGCCGGGAAAGCACGATCGCGACACCAATGCTGGCTACAAATGCTGCCGCGAGCGCGAAATAAACGAATTTGCGCAACTGTGGACGTCCAATTTTACCCAAATAAGCCAGCGTGATACCGACAATCAGTGCGGCTTCGACTCCCTCGCGCAAGGTACCGATAAAGGCCTGCAACATCTAAAAAGTGCCCTCAATGATTTTGAAAATGAATTTCAATTTCAACTACTTAGGATAGTCTTCCAGGCAGCGAACGTCAACGTTCACGCAGCAACGATCACAGCCGTTTTAGGAATTGTTTGGCATTTTCCAGGCCAGGAAACAGTCTTTCTTCCGCCTGAAACGCCGCCGAATGTACGCACCGCCGGTTGCCTCGCAGCTTCACGGGATGTTTCAAATGCAGCATCTCGTGATACACGATGTATTCGATTGCACACCGTGGCACGGCGGGATGGTCGAAGACGCGACTTACCACGATGGCGTTATGAGCCGGGTCGTAGTGGCCAAGACTATTGCGGGCATGATCGCGACTCCAAGTCATTTGCGGCCGGGCCAGGAGTCCATAGAAGAAGCGCGTGTTCAAGTCGTCGAAAACTTTCTCGAGATCGTAGGTGTGGCCACGTGCAGACTCGATGCGTTTGCGGCCGCGTATTTGCCGCACCAAGTGAGCTTTCTGGGTAATGTCGTGACTGGAAACATATCGGCGGTACCGGCTGGCGTGCTCTCGTTCAATGGGACGACGATACATCTTCGCCAGCAAGATATGTGCAATCGCGCCCAGGACAGATTGAGGCGCGCCCTCCAGCAGATCGGAAAGACGCACCAGTAATCTTCCCTCACGCAAACGGATGGTGTTGTTGAGATTGGCGAAAGCGAAGAATTCAACTACGAACTCGGGGACAGGCGCTCTGGGGCGCAGTTCGCGATAGGTTCCTTCAAATACCTGGAGAAGACCATCCCTCACGTTGTCGCTAGATTAGCATGAATCGCATTCCCTAAAAGAGGGCTCACTGCGGTTCAGCTTTGGTTTTCTTTTTGTGCTTCGCGGCTTCTTCCTGTTCGGCGAGCAATTGGCGGTGGTCCTGAGCGCTGTTGTCGATAGTATCTATCGTATTGGTCAGCAGGAACTCGTAGTGGCTTTGTTCGTCCTTGCTCGCCGTGCCGGAATTCTTCAGCGCCCGCAGCTTGGCTTCAAATTCAGTGTCGGCTTCGATTATCGGTTTCAACACTTTCCGCAGGTCCTCTTTCCGGTCGGCATATGTATCGATGTTGTCGTTTAACTCGTCATAGAGATCGAGAAAATCTTGCAGCCGATCATGGGTTTCCTGGCCTCGATCCGTGACCTTGGGATCGGAGCGTACCTGTTCCACAGCAGCCAGGCGGGCGCGGACAAATTTAACGTACAACTTCAACCGCTGGTCCGGTTCCTGGGCCGTGTCGCGTAATTGATCAATTTCAGCTGGTGTCAACGGGTCGTGGCGCGGTGCGGCGGATGCAATCGGCAGCAGAAGTAAGCTTAAGCCGCAGCAGATTACCCCATGGCCAAGATTCATTTGTTTTCCTTCTTGCCAAACATTTGCGACAAGAGTTCGGTCCGAACCTGCTCCAGGTGGTCCACCGCGTCCTGGACGGGCCCCTGGTCTTCAAAAGGCAAGGTGCGTTTTATATCGCGCAAGCGAGCCACCATTTTGCGCACCGCAATTTCTGTGTCTTTGAGCTTCTTGCCGGACTGAGTGGCCGCATCCCGCGCCTTGTCGGAATACTGGACCACATCGCGCACCGCGGCGCGACCTTCCTCCGGCTTGCCTGCAGCGTACAGCTCGTCAGCCGCCTTTACCTGGCGGCGGCCGATTTCCGTATACAGATGTGGACGATCGTCCAATTTCGATGACTCGGCTCGAGCAATGAGTTCCGCCACAGTTTCTTGCTTGCGCGCGAAAGCAATCAGCGAACTGGCAAAAAATACTGCGAGAATGATGATCCGTAAACGCATGCTTTCACTTTTTCGGGTCAATCGCGATTAAGCGATGACGGGCCTGCCACTCCTGATCGGGAAACTTGCCTTCCGCAACCTCTAGAAATTTACGATAATTTTCTGCTGCCCGCTTGTAATCGCGCAAGTGGTCGTAAGTCGTAGCCCGCAAGAAATAGCTGCCCGGATTCTCCGGGATAAATTTGGCTCGCTCTTCAAGAGCTTTAATCGCCAGCTCATAATTCTTGTTTTCGTTCGCGGCCAGGGCGAGGTTGTCATAGGCATCGCCGAAGTCTGACTTTAATTGCACTGCCACCAACAGTTCCTGCTGGGCTTCTGGAAATTTACGCTGTTTCATCAGCGCCTTCCCCAACCGCGCATGCAACTCCGCATCCTTTGGTTTTACGGTTAACAGTGCCCGGTACTGCTGCTCAGCCTCACCAAATTTGTCAGCACTGACATAGACTTCCGCCAAATCGCGTCGCACGTCAACATCATCAGGAGCAAGTTTCAAAGCTGTCTGAAGTTCGGTAATCGCATCTTCGTTGTGGCCAGCTATCGCCAGGATACGTCCGAGTTGCATGTGCGCGCCGGCGTCATTGGGACGCACAGCAAGCAGTTTGCGCAGAACATCGTCGGCCTCGCCATAACGCTGTGCCCGCATGTAGATGTTTGCGAGACCCGCAAGCGCATCTGCAGATGATGGATCGAGCGCCAAAACTTCCTTGTATTCCTGCTCCGCGTCGGTCACGCGTTCTTGCTTTTCGAGCAACTCACTGGCAGAAAGGTGAGGCTCTGGATCTTTCGGTTGCAGGGTACTCGCCTGACGGTAGGCTTCGATTGCTTCGTCAGGCTTGGCCACCTCCAAAACTTTACCCAGTGACAGCCAGGCCCGTACCTGCCCTTCCTCAACATGGGCGCTGGGTTTCAGCTTGGTCGCTGTGCGCAGAAATTGTTCCGCATCTGGCTGTCCGGTCTTGGCCAGCATCAACCCGAGATTGAGATTGGACTCGAAGACGTCGGGCTTCGCCGACACTGACTTTCGATAGGCTGCGATGGAATCGTCAGTCTTGCCCAAGGCGCTGTAGACAAAACCCAGATCGAACCAGGCGAGATAGTTAGTGGGGTCTCTCGCGGTCACTTTCTTTAGCAGAGGCTCTGCGCTGGCGTAATCTTTTTTCTCTATAGCAGTTTCAGCCTGCGTGAGTAGGGCAGAGGGATCCGCCTCCACCACTTTGGGATGACGGACGGTTTTCTTTGTGGATTGCGCAGAAAGATGCCCGCTGAGCACGGTTAACGCGAGCACGGCGACAATTGATAGGCCTCTATTTACGCCCATTGGAACGCGATCCGTTTCCATTCAAGACTCGCGCCAGAAACTTCCCGGTGTATGAATTTGGCAGCTTCGCGATAGCTTCTGGTGGACCTGATCCTAAAACGTAGCCGCCGCGATCTCCGCCTTCGGGCCCAAGATCAATTACCCAATCTGCGGTTTTGATAACTTCCAGATTATGCTCGATTACCAGGATCGAGCCCCCTGCATCAATTAGACGGCGAAAGGCGGACAGTAGTTTGCTGACATCATCGAAATGAAGCCCCGTAGTAGGCTCGTCAAAGATATAGAGAATACGATTCCGCCGGCGACTTTCTGTGGGATCCGCAAGCCGCCGCAACTCGCGTGATGCCGGTTGCAGATGTGCGGCCAGTTTCATGCGCTGAGCCTCACCCCCAGAGAGCGTGGTCGCAGACTGGCCGAGTCGCAGGTAGCCCAATCCAACCTCCTCAAGTACCCGTAACTTCTCAGCCACTTTCGGTGCGTTGGCGAAAAACTGCAACGCTTCTTTCACCGTGAGGTTCAATACTTCGTGGATGTTCTTTCCGCGATAACGAACTTCCAGTACTTGCGGCTTGAAACGGGTGCCTTTGCACTCCTCGCAGATCAGTTCGACGTCGGCTAGAAACTGCATTTCGACGGTAACCGTGCCGTCTCCCTGGCAAGTTTCGCAACGACCGCCAGGAATATTGAAGGAGAAATGTCCAGCGGTGAATCCGCGTTTCTGCGCTTCGGGAAGGGAAGCAAACAGATCACGAATACCGTCGAATGCCTTGATGTAAGTTACCGGGTTGGAGCGCGGAGTGCGGCCTATAGGGGACTGATCGACCAGCACGACTTCGTCGATAAACTCTGCGCCCTCCAGGCGTTCCCAGTTTGGCGAGCCGGGAGGAACGCCATTGGTCTGTTTCTTTGCCGCAGCCAATGCCTGGTAAAGCACATCGTGCAACAAGGTTGATTTGCCTGAACCGGAAACGCCGGTTATGGCCACAATCATCCCCAGCGGGATCGTGAGGTCGAGTTCTTTTAGATTATGTGCACGCGCCCCATAAATCTTGATTTGCTGCGGACCGGGCTTGCGTCGCGCTGTCGGCAACTGAATGCGGAGGTCGTGGGAAAGATATCGACCGGTGAGTGAACCGGGCATCTTTTGAATCTCGGCGTAGGTTCCGGCGCCGATAACCTTGCCGCCATTTTCTCCGGCGCCGGGTCCCAAATCCAGAATACGGTCGGCTGCTCTCATGACATCAGGATCGTGTTCAACTACCAGAATCGTGTTTCCCAGATCGCGCAGGTCATGCAGGATCTTAATCAGGCGATGAGTGTCGCGGCTATGAAGTCCAATGGACGGCTCGTCTAACACATAGAGCGTTCCTACCAGACGGGAACCCAAAGACGTAGCCAGTTGGATGCGCTGTGCCTCGCCGCCGGATAACGTCGAGGACAGGCGATGCAGCGTGAGATATTCCAGGCCTACATCATTCAAGAACCGCAGACGCTCCTGGATTTCTTCCAGTAATTTCTTGGCAATCCCAGCCTCTTGCTCTTTCAACTCCACCTGCCCAAAAAAGTTCGAGGCCTGTTCGACGGTCATGCCGCAAACTTGGCAAATATTCTTGCCACCAATCCTGACCTGATTGGCTTCCCGTCGCAGCCGAAGTCCCTGACAATCTGAACAGACCGAATACCCACGATAGCGACTGAGGAATACTCGCACGTGCAGTTTGTATTTTTTGCGCTCAAGGTGGTTGAAGAAACCGCGTATCCCCGGAAAGCGGCCTTCCCCCTCAACAATTACCCGCTGCTGCTCGGGCTCAAGCTCAACCCAGGGTTTATCCAGGGGAATCCCGGCTTGTTTGGCAAAGCGCTTCAGTTCCGTGAACAGCGTTCGATATTTCGGTTTGGTCCAAGGTTCGATGGCGCCTTCATTGAGGGTCTTCGAGATATCTGGAATCACCAGCTCTAGGTCGAAGTCGATGGTGTTGCCGAATCCCTGGCATCGCGGACACGCACCATATGGATTGTTAAAAGAGAACAGCCGGGGCTCCGGCTCCTCATAACGAATATTGCAAACTTTGCATTCGAATCGTTGTGAAAATCGCAATTGCTGCGTTGGTTGATTGTCGCCAGTGACGACCTCGAAAATGACCTCGCCCGCCTGGCGATAACTGATTTCAACTGCATCGACAATCCGGGCACGCGCCTCAGGCGAAACGGTCAGGCGATCGACCAGCACAAACACAAGTTCGGCAAAGTTGACGTCCAACAGCGACTCCGGCGTGGAAAACTCAAAAATTTGACTGTTCTGATAAAGACGATTGAAGCCCCGCTTGCGCAACTCGAAAAGGCGAGTCTTAAGCAGGTCAGGGATTGCGTCCTGACCTGCGGATTTGGCACGCGACGACCGCACGACAGCCGCGTTACGAGCCGCCGGCTTCTTCGTGCGGGCCTTCCCCTTAGCATTGTCGGTCTGGACTGGTTGATCTGTGTCGAGCGGGAAGAACACCTGCAGTCGCGTCCCTTCGCCCAAGCGCAGAACTACGTCGGCCACTTCATCCACGGTATCTTTCTTGACTTCAGTTCCGCACTGTCTGCAGTAGGTACGCCCCACTCGCGCAAATAGCAGTCGCAAGTAATCGTAAATTTCAGTAGCAGTTGCAACCGTCGATCTCGGATTTCGCGTGCTGTTCTTCTGACGGATGGCGACAGCCGGGGCAATACCGTCGATCACGTCCGCGTCGGGCTTCTCGATCCGCTCTAGAAATTGGCGCGCATAGGCCGAAAGCGATTCGACATAACGGCGCTGGCCTTCTGCATAAATCGTGTCGAAGGCAAGGGAGGACTTTCCGGAGCCGGACACTCCGGTGACGACTGTCATCGAATTGTGCGGGATTTCAAAATCAATGTTCTTGAGGTTATGAACCCGCGCCCCGCGAACAACAATGGTTTCCGTGGACATCAGTAAGGGACCGCCGTGGCCGCATCCCGCCGTCGGGAGTGAGCACTCCACAGGGAGCGGTCCTCTGATGGCTTTGGGAGGGCTACGGAATCTTTCTATTATAAAGCAGGGTGGGAATCTTGATGGGGCGTGGCGACGAACGCGTAACCCAAACTCACAGAAGGTTATAGGGACTGCACCTGACTGGACAGTCGAGGTGACTGACCGACGACGAACAAATTACTCGTCCGAGGAGTCCTGTTCGTACTCTTCTTGCTTCTCCTCGTCCCGCCTCTTGCCGTAGCGAAGGGCCATGCCCACGCCCAAGGTCATAAATCCGACTGGAGGAACCAGCAATATCACCACGCCGCGACTGATGGCGCGTTGTCCTTCTTTTGTGGTGCCGGATGCATTGCTGTAGCACATGGCGCAGCCCTGTGCGAATGCGGGACCAGCCCAGAGCACTACCAGCAACATGATCATGGCCAGGCGCAGCTTCATCTCACTCCCAAATGCACAATCCGGAACGCGTCGGGAAAGAAGATAAACATCAAACACAAACAGGTTACCACGGCGATCATCAGCACCCACTTCATGGCGGGGTTCTCATATTTCAAGTGCATGAAATAGCCAATGATCAGCGCGGACTTGATGACGGACAGGACCATCAAAACTTCCAGCATGCGGAGTGGCTGGAAGACCTGGCGGTAGGCCAGCATGACTTCCACCGCGGTCAGGATGAGCAGCGCTCCCCATACCCAGAAGTATTGTCCCTTGCCTTCGTCATGAGTTGTGGCGACGTTGTGCATCGTGAAATCTTCTCCTGTTGCGCCAAACAACCGCTACACCACTTTGGTGGACATCAAATACACCAACGGAAAGATGAACATCCAGACTAGATCGACGAAGTGCCAATAAAGTCCGGCTACTTCGACATCGTGAGAATCGTAATCCTTGGGCTTAAGGAACAGAATCGCTGCTGCGACGATACATCCGACAAGCAGCGTGTGAACTCCGTAATGAAAAACGTTATTGGACGGAATAGTCAGCCACGCGATCAGCCAGATACCGAGAAGGATGGGCAGGAACTTCTTCCGCAATGCAATCACGCCCAGGTAAATGACGCCAATGGTGACGTGCAACATGTGCATGCCGGTAAGAGTAAAGAAAGTGCCACCGAATTGCGGCACATTCGGCGCCCACGGATTAGTGAACGGCGTCATGCCTTCGTGAATAAGGTTGGTCCATTCCATGCCGTGCAGCACGATGAAAGCTGCGCCGAAAAACATGGTAGCCAGAATCCAGTTGCGGGTCCAACTGCGGTCACCGCGCCGCGCTGCCAGCACCCCCAGCACCATGGTCAAAGAACTGGAGAGCAGGCAGGCCGTCATGATGGTTGCGTTGGTGATGCTCTCCTTGCCGAACGGTGTGGGCCAGCCAGGAGTCGAGATTCGTCCGTAGCTGTAGGCAAACAGCAGCGCTCCGAAGGTAAGAGTATCGGAGAGCAGAAACAGCCACATCCCAATCTTTTTCGAATAGGTGCCAAACAGGGAAGGTTCGTAAGCGCCCGCGATCCCGTGCTGCACCGCAACGTCAGACATGGTTTCGTTCTCCTCGATCGAGTACTTTCCTTCGCCTTTACTTAGCAAACTCTAAAAGCGCAAAGATATAAATCCAAAGCAGCGCCATGAAGTGCCAGTACCACGCGGTGATATCCACCACGATCCGCCGAACTTCTACCGGCTTGTTCGTCAAAGAAATGACGCCCGCATACAACAATGCCAACACTCCGCCGGCAAGGTGAATAGCGTGCGTTCCGGTCAGCAAGTAAACAAACGAGCTACTCGGACTGGTGGCCAGAAAGAATCCTCGGGCGGCGAGTTCGCGCCACGCCATCCATTGCCCTATGAGAAAACCCACGCCCAGGACAACCGTGCTACCCAGCCAGGGAAAGCCTCTTCCTTCTTCAACCGAAACCCCGGGAATCGATTTGACTGGAGCCAGGGCCACTTCGCGAGTAATTTTCCGTCGCGAAAGCTCCATGGTGATACTGCTCACGATCAACAACAAAGTATTCACCAGCAGCAGCGCGGTGGGAAGATTCACCTGTATCCAATCACGAACATAGGTGCCGGTGCGTTCGTCGAGAGTGGGCAAGCCCTGCCGCACGATGTAAGCGCTGGTAAAGGAAACGAACAGCATGATGATGGGCGCCAGCGCCACCAATAGCCCCAAACGGGCGCGACGCAAGCGTTGCCCATAGTCGGGTGAACCATTGCCTCCGCGACTGTCATCACCTCCGCCGGAAATAGGAGGATGCACCACACCGCCGCCGTGGCCGGTCTTGGGATCTTTGATCGTTATCGTGGGAGACAAGGTCGCCATACCTGTTTTAGTGCGTCAAGACGGTCACGGGATCAGTCTGCATGATGTAATCCCGCGGCGCTCCGGGCACGCTGTACTCGTACGGTCCGTGATTCACCACAGGCGTGCGGCCGCCAAAATTATCGTGTGGAGGGGGCGTGGCAGTGATCCACTCCAGCGTAGTGGCTTCCCAGGGATTGTCGCTCGCCTTGGCGCCCTTCTTCAGGCTCCAGAACAGATTGATCACGAAAATTAGCTGAGCTCCAATGGTCACGAACGCCGCATAGGTGATGAATTTGTTCAGCGGGATCAAGTTGTGAAGATAGGCGAGTTCAGTGAACTGAGAGTAGCGCCGAGGCTGGCCTGCCATGCCCAGATAATGCATCGGCATGAAGATGCAGTATGTTCCGATCAGGGTGAAAAAGAAGTGAACTCTGCCCCATCTCTCGTTCATCAAGCGCCCGAACATCTTGGGAAACCAGTAATACGTTCCGGCAAACATGCCGAAGATTGCTGCGACGCCCATGATGAGATGAAAGTGTCCGACCACGAATGCCGTGTCATGCAGTGGGATGTCTAGCACCGGTTGTGCAAGGAATGGCCCGCTAAGACCGCCTGAGACAAACAGCGAAACGAAGCCGATAGCAAACAGCATCGGCGTTTGGAAGCGGACACGTCCGCCGTGGATCGTGCCGAGCCAGTTGAAGGTCTTGATCGCGG
>MNGW01000076.1 GCA_001918935.1 Acidobacteriales bacterium 13_1_40CM_3_55_5
TGTCATCCGGCTTTGCCCCTTGATCAATGGCGGCGGTGTAAACGTAGGGCTTGAACGACGATCCAACCTGCCGTAACGCCTGGGTTGCGCGGTTGAATTTGGACAGATTGAAGTCGCGTCCTCCCACCATCGCCTTGATCTCGCCAGTGGAGTTGTCCAAGGCGACCAGGGCGCCCTGCGCTCCGGAATCCTGTTCCAGGCTGACGCGTATTTTGGGCTTTGGACCCAGAGAGAGAACCTTTACGTACACGATGTCACCGACTTTCGGAATGCTGTTAACCTTGCGCCCGGTCCATGCAGCATCCGACTGTGAAATGGTTGCGGTGTAACGTCCAAACCTAATGACCGCAGAGACCGGGGAGACAGTGGTGACCAGGGCATGAACATATCCGTTGACCTGGGGTTCGTCATCCCAATCAGGATGCTGGTAACTCTCCAGGGCGGCGCTCTTGCTTAAAACATTTTCTAGGTGTCCCTTCCATCCGTGGCGCCGCTCGTAGGCCGCTAATCCATCGAGCACGGCCTGATTGGCCGCTCGTTGCAGATCCATGTCGAGCGAGGTGTAGACCCGCAATCCGCCTTGGTGCACTTGATCGCTGCCGTATTTATTTTCCAGATAACGGCGGATGTCCTCAGTGAAGTAAGGAGCGAGCGAATTGGAATCGTGTTGCAGCTTCAATTCCAGAGGTTTGTTTCTAGCGTCGGTAGCAGGTCCAGCCGTGATTTTTCCATCCTCCAGCATGGAGTTGATCACCAGGTTGCGGCGTTTGATGGCATGGTCGGGATGATTGATGGGTGAATAGTAGGACGGCGACTTGGGAAGACCCGCCAGCAGCGCGGCTTCGTCCAGCGTGAGCTGTTTGGCGGGCTTGCTGAACTAAAATTGAGAGGCGGCTTCGAAGCCGTAGACGCCGTGACCCAGGTAGATCTGGTTGGCGTACAAAGTGAAGATTTGCTGCTTGGTGAAACGGCGCTCGATCTGGATGGCAAGAAGCGACTCTTGAATCTTGCGATGCCACGAACGGTCCGGAGAGAGAAACAGATTGCGCGCCAATTGCATGGTCAGGGTGGAGGCGCCTTGCATTTTCCCACCGGACAGTAGATCGCGGTAAGCTGCGCCGGCAATTCGCCAAACATTGATTCCCCAGTGGCGATAGAAGTTTTTATCTTCGATGGAAATCAGGGCGTCCCGAAGCACTGGCGGATAGTCGTCGTAGGACGCAACCACTCGGCGTTGCAGAGCGAATGATCCGATGATCCGGCCCTGGCTGTCATAGAGCTGAGTGATGGCGCCGGGGCGGTAGTGCTCCAGTTGTTCAACTTGCGGAAGGTCTGTTGAGTAGACGAGAAGAAGTCCGGCAGTCGCGACCAGCAGCGCAGAAACCAGGACCAGCAGTCCGATCAAGACACGGCCGACCAGCTTCCGTCCCGCAATTTGGACCTCGGGAAGGTCTTGGTACAAAGATTTCATGAGATCGAGATCAGAATAGCAGGGGTTATCGTAGGCCGGAAGTTATTGCTGATTAGACCGGTTTGCTGGTTGAGCAGCCACCTAAGGTATTTGCAGATAAACAAAAAATCGCGCGCCCGCAGGCGCGCGATCTGGATTCGAGAGTGCTTAACTGGCGTGGTTCTTCAGTACCTGGACAGCTTTTTGCAGCTGCTCATCCTTCTGCGGAGGCTGCTTCTTGTCCTCGTCCGGGGCCGGGCTTGGCTGGTCTTCATCGGGAAGAGCCGCCTCATCATCAGCATCTGCAACCACGACGCTCGGGGTCACGGCAGCATCCTGAATCGCCTTGCCGTTCGGCGAATAATACTTGGCAACGGACAGGATCAGCGCTGAGCCATCGGGCAGCTCAATTACTTTCTGTACCGAGCCATCACCAAACGTTTTGTCGCCGACAACATCGCCGCGGGCGTTTTCCAAAATAGCGGAAGCTACAACTTCAGCCGGTCCGGCAGTTCCTTTATTCACCAGCACAGCCAGCGGCAGATTGGTGATCGCCTTGGAGGATTCAGCATTGAAAGCTTCTTTGGGATATTTCTGGCCTTGCAAATAGGTGATGACGCCGTGGCTCAGGAAGAGATTGGCGGTAGCGATGCCTTCCGACTCCTCGCCCTCGGCGCAGTTGCGAACGTCCAGGATCAGCTTCTTGGCTCCTTGCTTCTGTAGAGCTTTGATTTTGTTGGCAATTTCCTGGGTTTTTCCCTTGGGGAACGCGTCCACCTGGAGGTAACCGATGCCGTCTTCCATCATCTTGTCGGCGACGGGCGGTATGGTTACCAATTCGCGGGTGATGACGGTCTTTTGCGGTTCAGCCCGACGGGCACGCACCACGGCAACGGTGACGTTCGAACCGGGCTGACCGGACAGCAAATTATGGCTTTCGGCCAACGACACCCCGCGCGTGCTCTTGCCCTCGATGGCTTCCATAATGTCGGTTGCCTGCAGACCAGCCTTATCCGCCGGTCCGCCGGGAATCACCGAGATGACCGCGGCATATCCGAAGCGCTTGGAGACGGCAGCCCCGATCTCGCCTCTGGCTTCGGTCTTGTGCGCTTTGTAGTCTTTGTACTCGGAGGCGGTGAGATAACTGGAATTGGCATCCAGCGACTCGAGCAGCCCGTGCAGGGCCCCATCCGTCACTAACGGGATGTTCGGCTCCTCCACATACTCACTGCGGACCCGCGAAAGGACTTCGCTGTACACCTGGAGCTGGCGATAAGCGCCGTCATTGCTGGAAGCGCGAACGCCTTCCAGTCCGCCCAGCACGATGAAGAGCAGCGCGGCAGCCGAAGAAATCAGAATTACAGCCTTGGTTTTCATGGACATCGGATTTGGTCTTCTCGCAAAAGGACGTTACTTCCCAGGGAAGTTCGTTACATTATATCTCTTTTGATGCAGCTTCTACGCGGCGGTTTCACCTCAGAGCGGTTCTTCAGTAACCGGTAGAGTTGAAGGCACCTAAGCACGACCAGCAGGGCTAAAGCCCATCTTTATTCCGTCGTAACGCGGCCCTGGAAGGGCCGCTCTTCCACGTTGGCGCAAACGGCGCAACTACTGAACCAGTGGAAAACTGGCTTGGAGGAAAAATTCGGACAGGTGACTGCGAGCATTTTCGCTTTACACTTATAGGTGTCATGAGTAGTCCTTCACAAGACGAGCAGCTCATCACCTATTACCAAGCACTGTTTCGCGCCTGGGGACGCCAGCGATGGTGGCCGGCCCGCACCCGCTTTGAAGTCATCGTGGGCGCCTATCTGACACAGAACACTTCCTGGACAAACGTGGGGATTGCTCTGCGCAGCCTGCGTGCGGCTGGCGTGTTGAATCTGAAAGGGATCCGAAATTTAGCGCTGCCGCAATTGGAATCATTGATCCGTTCCTCGGGTTATTTTCGCCAAAAAGCGCGGCGGCTAAAACTGTTTGTGGCGTTTCTTGACACATACTACGGCGGTTCGCTCAATCGCATGCTCGCCCAACCTACGGAAAAGCTTCGTGAGCAACTGTTAGGACTCAACGGGGTTGGTCCGGAGACGGCGGACTCCATCCTGCTTTACGCGGGTCAGCACCCGGTATTCGTGGTGGATGCCTACACCCGCCGCATCGTGGATCGTCATGGGATTCTGCCGGCGACGGCGCCTTATGAGGAGATCCGCCAACTTTTTCAACGCGCTTTAGCCGCTGATGTGCAAAGGGCCAGCGCAGCGCCTGCGGTTGCTGATTTGCGTACTAGAAACCAGAAACTTGGAAACGGCTCTGCGGGGGCAGCTCACCGGCCTTCGGCAATGGGTACAGCCAAACGCTCTGCCCTGGTTCAGATCTACAATGAGATGCACGGGCTGATTGTGGGCGTGGGCAAGAGCTATTGCCTGAAGTCAAAACCACGCTGCGAGGACTGCCCGCTGCAATCATTCCTGCCACAAGCGTCGACGCCGGGATAAGCAATCTCAACCATAAAGGCGATCCCTGATGGCAGTCGCGCCTCGGGCGACTGCACGTCCGGCTTATAATGAACGCTTAGCCCCGGCTCCTTTCTGTGGATGATTCGGCAAGGGACGGGGACCACGATCAACGTGTCCACTGCCAATCCAATCCGGCCTGGAGGAAAAACGTCAGGCCGCAGAAAAGCCATTATCCTGCTGGCTATCGGGATCCTGCTGCTATTTGGGCTTCTGCTTTCACAGTCTTCCTTTGATCTGCCGTTTCTGAACCCCGACACCAATCAGCAACTCCTGTCCTTTGCCGCGCTCTCGGCGGTCATCTTTCTTCTGTTTGTTGCATTGACCTTCGTGCTGGCTCGCAATCTCCTGAAGCTTTTCGCAGAGAGAAGACTGGGCGTTCTGGGGTCCAAATTCCGAACCCGCCTGGTAGTTGCCGGCCTCATGCTGTCGTTGCTTCCCGTCATTGTGATGTTCTGGTTCACCTATGGGCTAATGAACCGATCCATCGACAAGTGGTTCTCGCGGCCGGTAGAGGAAGTGCGCGAGGACACCTCAGCCATGGCATCGTTACTGTCGAAGTACGCAGCGCAGAATGCGCGTTCCGAAGCTAACTCGATTGCCTCCTCGCCGGAGACTCAACATGCTTTCTCCGGACACAGTTTCTCTGCGGTTGTGGACGAGTTTCGAGCGCATGAACTCACTCTGCAAGGCGGCTTTGCGCTAGCCATTCAAGATGGGAATGCTGAAGCCAGCTTCGGCGTCCCGGCTCCCTGGCCGCTGCTCAAAGCCAAAATTCCGTGGGAGCGAATCACATCGGACCTTCCAGTCCATTTAAGTTGGGAACAGACTGACTATATCCTGGGGACGGCTCCAGTAGGAGAGCACGGCATGATTCTGGTCGCTATGCCGCTACCGGAGAAATTTTCTCAGACAGTAAAACAACTGGAAGCCAGCCAGAAGCGTTATTTCGAACTTAGCCGCGAACGCAAACTACTGCGTCGGACCTACATGGGGCTGCTGCTCCTGCTGACGGTCCTGGTGCTTTTCGCAACCACATGGCTGGCGCTATTTCTCTCCAAACTGGTTACGCGTCCAGTAGTCGCACTGGCTGAAGCGACGCAGGAAATTTCTCGCGGCAGACTTGATTATCGAGTAGAAATCCGGGCCGCGGACGAGATCGGAGATCTGGTGCGATCCTTCAATCGCATGGCAGAGGACCTGGAGGCCAGCCGCCGGCAGATCGAGGCCTCCAGCCGCGATCTTGGCGCCGCCAATGTCGCCTTGGAGCAGCGGCGCAGGCACATCGAAACCATCCTGGAGAGTATTCCTACCGGTGTGCTCTCTCTGGATGCGCACCACCGTATCACGCACCTGAACCACGCGCTGTTACGCATGTTTCATCCCTTAGGATCGGAATCCAGTGCGGTCGAGACATTAATCGGCACGCAACTTCGTGACCTGTTCCCCACGGAGATCTTCGAGGACCTGGAGCCCCTGCTGCGGCGTGCCGAGCGTATGAGCACAACCACCACGCAGTTGGAAATGGTGCTGCAGCCGGCGAAACTTAACGTTGCGGTCACGGTGGCAACTCTTCAGCATGAGGGTCAGCGTTTGGGATATGTTCTGGTATTTGAAGATTTGTCTGATCTGCTGAAGGCTCAGAAGCAAGCTGCGTGGCGTGAAGTGGCACGCCGCGTGGCTCATGAAATAAAAAATCCGCTCACCCCGATTGCGCTCTCGGCGGAACGCATTCGGCGCCATCTGGAGCGTGGCACACGTCTAGATCCTGGGTCGCGGCACGTACTCGATGACTGTGCCGCAACGATTGCTGCATCAGTGGAAACGGTGCGTACTCTAGTGGACGAGTTTTCGACGCTGGCGCGATTTCCAACCGCCCAGCCTCAGCCGGCTAACATCAATTCGATCGTGGAGAGTGCGCTGGCCATGTTCAATGGCCGCCTCGACAACATCCGCGTACAGACTTTTCTGGCTCCGAATCTGCCGTACGTGATGGCCGATCCGGAAGCTATGAAGCGGGCGTTGGCCAACCTGGTGGACAATGCTGCCGAAGCGATGGAAGGGGCGCTGTTGCGCGAGATTCAGATTTCCACGTCGCTGGTAGCCAGTCGCGATGCCATCGAGGTCGCAGTTTCCGATACCGGCCACGGTGTCACGCAGGAGTTGAAGGAGCGGCTTTTTCTCCCCTACTTTTCCACCAAGAAACGAGGAACGGGTTTGGGCCTGGCCATCGTGAATCGCATCATAGAAGACCATCGGGGCTCGATTCGGGTAGAGGAAAACCGGCCGGTGGGAACTAAGTTTGTGGTTGAGTTGCCGGTGGCTTCCGAGCAGGTTGCAGCGCCTATCGTTATCCAGCATGCATAACATTCTCATCGTGGATGACGAATCCAGTATCCGGCAGTCACTTCAAGGGGTGCTGGAGGACGAAGGATACAAAGTTTCGGCGGCGGAGAGCGGCGAGTCCTGTCTGGAAGTCTTGCGCAAGCGCGCCTTCGATGTAGTGCTGCTGGATGTCTGGCTACCTGGAATGGACGGCCTGGAGACTCTGGAGAAAATTCGGGAGACCGAGAATGCTCCAGAAGTCATCATGATTTCCGGGCACGGGACTATTGAGACCGCGGTCCGCGCCACCAAGCTCGGCGCTTACGACTTCCTGGAAAAACCTCTCTCCGTCGACAAAACGCTTATCCTGCTCAAAAACGCGATAGACGCCAAACGTCTTCGGCTGGAAAACCGCGATCTGAAGAAGCAGCTCACGCCCAGAAGCGTCATAGTGGGCGCGAGCATTCCGATGAAGGCGCTGCGCCAGCAGATTCAACTCATGGCGCCCACCAATGGCCGGGTTCTTGTGTATGGCGAGTCCGGTACCGGAAAGGAATTGGTGGCGCACGCGATTCACGCCCAAAGCCTGCGCAAAGATGAGATGTTCGTGGAAGTAAACTGCGCAGCGATACCGGAAGATCTTATCGAGAGCGAGCTATTTGGCCATCGCAAAGGATCTTTTCAGGCAGCCGCCGTAGAGAAAGAAGGCAAATTCCAGAAAGCGCACGGGGGCACTCTTTTCCTCGATGAAATCGGGGATATGAGCTTGAAGACTCAATCTAAAGTCTTACGTACACTGGAGGAGCAGCGGTTTACACCGGTTGGGAGCGATGAGCCGATCACTGTCGATGTGCGCGTGATTGCCTCGACCAA
Source organism: Acidobacteriales bacterium 13_1_40CM_3_55_5 (assembly GCA_001918935.1). Classification (GTDB taxonomy): domain Bacteria; phylum Acidobacteriota; class Terriglobia; order Terriglobales; family Acidobacteriaceae; genus 40CM-3-55-5. Next base: position 7,162 of record MNGW01000076.1, read on the forward strand.
TAAAGATCTGGAGGAAGAAATCTCAAAGGGGAACTTTCGCGAGGATCTTTTCTATCGTCTGAACGTGATTCCCTTCTCCGTTCCTCCACTGCGAGAACGCCAAGAGGACGTTCCTCTGCTGGCTCGCCACTTTCTAAAGGAATTCTCGGCGGCATATGGACGCAGGCCGCGCGAAATCAGCGATGATGCCATTGAAACGCTGATGCGCTACTCATGGCCGGGCAACGTGCGCGAGTTGCGCAACGTGATCGAGCGCATTGTCATCATGAATCCCACGACTACCCGCTTCGATCGCAAACACTTGCCTCCATTAGTCCATCGCGATGGCAGTCGCGGCGCGGCGGGCAGCGAATTCTCTACCTTGCATCAGGCGCGCGCCGCGTACGAACGGGATTACATCCTGAAAAAACTCGACGAGAATCACGGAAATGTTAGCCGAACTGCCGAGGTCCTGGGGCTAGAGCGCAGCCACCTTTATCGCAAGATGAAAACTCTGGGGATTGCCGCCAAGGAGTAAATGGTTCTCGGCGCAAGCTCGCGAGCGAGGGCGCCCGCGCCACACAAAAACCGCTAGTGTTTGATCATGTGGATCTCGGTGCCGTTCTTGAGAAACTTCACCTCGTCCATGAGCTGATTGATGAGATAAATCCCGCGGCCGTGCTCCGAGTAAATATTCTGTCCTTGCACGGGACTGGGGATCGCAGCGGGGTCAAATCCCTTGCCGGGATCGCGCACCACAATCAAGATTTGCTGCTTTTCATCACAGGCCACATCGCACTCGACAATCTTGCTGGGATCGGCGTCAGCACCGTGTACCACGGCGTTGGCTAGCGCTTCTGTTAAGGCCACCTCAATCGCATCTTCTTTGCCGGCGGCACAGTGATTTTGCTTTACCAGATCCATCACGCCGCGAACCACGGGATCGATAG
>MNGW01000075.1 GCA_001918935.1 Acidobacteriales bacterium 13_1_40CM_3_55_5
TCGAACCCCCCGCCCTTGGTATTCCGCAACCGGCTGGTATGGCACACCGCGCAAATTGCCTGATAGCTGGTCGAGGCGTCGAGTCTCTCCCAGGTGCGAGGGTCAGCGCGCTCGCTTCCTGGACCGTCAATCACTTTCCAAAAATTGACCCACCGCTTGTGCAGCACGTTATATTGAATCGGGAATACGTGAATTTCTCCGTTCGGCAGTTTCGTGGCATACGCTTGCTGAAATTTCGAGCCTATGGTGTAGTCGACAGGATAGCTGTGCCACTTGCCGTCGGACTGCAAGATGTCGAGGTAGTGGCGGTTTTGGCGCACCGCCATCCGGGCAAAGAGACGCCGATCCCGGGCACGTTTCAGTTCGAACTTTCCGTCCCGATAGTCTGTTTCATCCCCGAGATAGAACTCATTGTGGTTCTTGAAATCTCCGACAACGTCTTGCGGAGCGTGAGGACGAAGCATCTTTGCCATGCCGCTTTCTGCCCAGCCCTTGTAAATTTCGGCATGGCAAGCGCGGCAGGAATCGGAACCGAAATAGGCCATCGCTGCGGGCTCTGTGTGGCCTTTCTTGTCTGTGGCTTTGTTCGAATCCTGGAGCGCGGTCTTCCAGCGGTCCATGGCTTGTTGCAAGAAATTCTCAAACGAAATGGTTGTGTTGGGATAAAGCAGACGATATATCGCCCGAAGATTGTCTAGCGCTTTGAGAGCGAACTCACTGCCACCACGATATACTGCGGCGAAACTACTGCTGGCCTCCATGGCTTTACCGGAGCTGACGTGCGCCAGGCCCAGGACATAGGCAATCTCCAGGTCCTGATTGTTAAAGTGCAGTGCTTCGAGCAGCGACGCCTCAGAGTTTTTCAGCAACTCCCGGCGCGTTTCGCCCATGGGCTGCGTGAGTGCTGCTTGCAATTGGGCTCGACCCTTCGCAAAATTTGCGGTTGACTTGAGCTGCTGCTTCACATTGGGCCAATCTTCATCGCGAACGGAGGCAGGCCCAGCGAAGCGATCGAGATCATCTAGTGCCTCCCTCGCGTGGGCAATAGCTGCGGAGTTCAGATGTTGACGCGCTTCCACGTCCGCAACAGGAACCAGCAGCAATGGATTTTCCGGAAGTAGTACTAAAGATTTTTGCGCGTAACTGAGTCCCAGCTCGTATTCACCGAGGTCGAAGCAGCCACGAGCTGCCACTTCATAGGCTTGCGCCAGGAACGCCGACTGAGGAAAGCGAGCTTGGAACGCTTCGGCACGCGCACGCATCTCGGCCGGTGCGGCTGGCTTGAAAAGTTGCAGGAATGCAGAGCGCTCCGCGGAATCGGCTATCTCATCGGCGATTGAAGCCAAATTACGCTTCTGCACAGACGGAACTGAATCGATGTCCTGCGCTGCCGAAAAAATAAACGACCACAGCAGAAAACCGACAACCCGGAGCCGGTAAAACATAGCTCTACACTCTACAACATTTCACTTCCGAGCAGTCTGCGCGATGCGAATCGCCTTGTCGATATCCGGGTCCGCGGGCGTAAGCTTTTTTGCTTCGAACAGTTCCTGGAGTCCATTCTTTGTGTCGCCTGAATGTAGGTATATGAGGCCAAGGTCTTTGTGCAATTGGCCAAGCGCGGTGCAGCCGCCGCAGACCTGGATCCCTTCCTTCAATTGTGAAATAGCTTCCGGCCAATCGTGCGCAGCGGCGGACGCCAACGCGAAGTTCCCCAAAGTTTGGGCCCGATCGATGATTTGTTTTTGTGCCTGCAGGATATCAAAGCGCGATTGCAGGCGCTTGGACTCGTCAGGATCAGATTGCGCCAGTTGTCGCGAGAGGTTGTAAAGGGCTTTGCCGTGCTCAGGATTGATCTCAATCACCTTCCGCCATTGCGCGATGGCGCCGGCCCGATCTCCGGTGTGCAGAAGCTCTTGACCAAGCACGAAGAGAGTGTCCGGATTTCTTGAATCGAGTTCTGCCGATTTTCGAAGTGCCTGAACTGCCTCGCTGGGATGCCCGGCTGATTTTTCGATCAGACCAAGCAGATACCACGGTTCCGCATATTGAGGATTGAGACGCACCGCAGTCTCCAGTGCCGGCTTTGCGTCCTGATCGCGCCGCAAATCGAGCAGAACTCGTCCCTTGTTGTAGTGCGCGAGCGCAGAATTGGGATCCAGTTTCACAGCTTCAGAAAACTCCGCCAGTGCGCCTTCCAGGTTGAACTCGTCCGCGTACGCAATTCCCAGATTCAAATGTGCGCCTGAGGACTTGGGATCCAGTTCGATGACCTTCTGGAAATAGCTAATGCCCTCTTCCGCCCGCGTCATGCGCGTGAGTACCATCGCAAGCACCGTCAGCGCTTGAGAATTATCCGCACTGATCTTGAGCGCACTGCGTATTACCTGCTCCGCCTCAGCAAAACGCGAATCACCCGCAAGAATCAGCCCGAGATTAATGAATGCCTGCGCGTATTGCGGATTGTTTTCTGTCGCCTGACGGAAAAGTTCTTCTGCTGCTTTGTTTTTTCCTTGCTGCCCATATAACACACCGAGGTTGTTTTGCGCCTCTGCATAACCCGGGTCCAGAGCAATCGCTGCTTTCAGTTCTTTTTCTGCTTCGGCTTCCTGGCCAGCTTGAAGGCTGATAAGGCCGAGCTGGTTGTGCGCGCGAGCGATAGTGGAGTCGAGGGTAATGGCTTTTTGTAGAGCGTCGCGTTCCTCGGCAGTTTTGCCCAGATGATCAAGGGCTAAGGCCAGATCATAGTATGTGCGCGCATTCCCAGGATCCTGTGCCAGCGCTTCGCGGTAAACGTCCACTGCGCGTTGGTACTCGCCCGCCTGAAAATATTCGTTGGCCTGGTTGACCTTGGCCCCGGCTACGTTCTCTTTGATATTCTGCTGTTTCCTTTCTTGAAAGTCTTCCAGCTCTTTGCGGGCTCGCTGCTCCTGGCCCAGGCTTCGCAGCACCGCTGCCAACTGAAATCGCGCTTCGCTCGACGCCGAATTCAGCTGCACCGCCTTTTCCAGTTGAACCAGTGCTTCTTGCCCCCTGCCCAGCTTCGCGAGCACAAAGCCCAGGTTGTACCGGCTGTCGTAATGATTGGGATTGAGTACCACCGCTTGTTTGAGCAAAGGTTCAGCAGCCGCATAGTCTCCAAGCCCGCGGTCGACTACCCCCATCAAGTACAGCGCGTCAAAGTCGTGCGGCTTGCGCCGGAAGTAGCTCTGGATTTCAGGCAGAGCAGTCTGGAACTCTGCGAGAATAATCAAAGCCTTAACATACGAAAGCCTGGTTACATCATTGCTTGGATCGAGCCGTAAAGCCTCGCGGAACTCATCTACTGCTTGTCGGAACTGAGATTGCTGCGTGTAGGCAAGGCCCAACCTGGCGTGCCGGTCTGCCGATGAAGGGTTCTGTTGTACTAACTGTGCCAACAGCTTGACAGCTTCCGCCACGTCACCGCTACTCGAGTAAGCCACCGCAAGGTCATCCTGAAGCACAGGATCGGCAGGCGCGTCTTTCAAGTACGCAATCGCGGCCGAGTATCGCTTCTGGGCAATCAACGCTTTCGCCAACCCATCCAGGGCGGGCACGGACTTCGGGTCCGATTTCAGAGCAAGCTTGAATTCTTCGATTGCGGCTTCATTTTGCCCCAACTCGCCTAACGCCTCTCCTAGTGCGATGTGTCCCAACTGATCATCAGGTTTAATCCGTACCGCGACTCTTAATTCACGAGCGGCCCGCGCGGCATCGTGCTTTTGCAGAAGCGCTAAAGAAAGATTGAAACGCGCCTCCCAGGAATTCGGGTCCTGGTGTACCGCAGCTTCAAAAGCGGCGATCGCGCACGACAATTGCTGCCGCTTGCCAAAATAGGCGCCCAGTGCGTCGTAGGCACCCGCCGAAGGATGAGTTGCAAGTACCCGCTCCAACTCCGTTGGACCTTTACATGCAGCGGGCATTTGCGCGAACAAGATCGCGTTGAATGCCTGCACAACCCAGGCGTAGAGCGCGATTTGTGCACACCGCCGCATTTCGGTAACCTGACCGTCTAATTCTCGCTTGCGCTCATGGTAGCAGACAAGCGGCAGAGGGACGGTTAGGTCGAGTGTTATGATCGCGAAATAATGCGCGTGGGAGCCTGGCAGTTGCGCAAATTCGGTTTCGGTCAGATTTTTCTTTTTTTCGGCCTCATACTCCTTGCGCTCGGCAACATTCATCCCGCGCACGCGCAGGGTGCAGCAACCGGCGGTACCGCAGTTCCTGCGCGGCCACTTCCTCCCGGAATGAAATCTCCGGCAGTTGAATATCGGGATATCGCGAACCAAGCAGGGCTTGCTGGCGTGAACATCTCCGGTTCAGAGACTTCAAAGCAGTACAACGGCCTGCCCGACATTTTTCTGGTCAACTCAGGGACACTCGGGACAGGCGCCGTCCCGCCCAAGCATTTCCTTTATCGCAATCTGGGCGGACTGAAATTCGACGACGTTACCGACAAGGCGGGAATCAAGCCCACCGGATGGGGACAGGGAGTCTGTGTCGGAGACATAGACAATCATGGATATCCGGACTTGTTCATTACCCAGTGGGGACAGAACGTTCTCTATCGAAATCTCGGCAATGGCACGTTCAAGGACGAGACCAAGGAGCGGGGGCTGCTTTCGCCCAAACCGCGCTGGAGTACAGGTTGCGCGTTCCTCGATTTCAACCGAGACGGATTTCTGGACCTTGTCGTAGTCCACTATGTGGATTTCGACCTGGCCCATACGCCTCACCCTGGCCAGACCAACCAATGCCAGTGGAAAGGAAAACCGGTCATGTGCGGCCCGCGCGGTCTGCCGCCCGAAACGCCCTCGTTCTATCAAAATGACGGACACGGGAACTTCATTGATGTTTCGGATCAGGTTCGCATTTCAGGTCCCAAGAACTACTACGGATTCGCTGCGCTAACAGGAGACTTCGACAATGATGGTTGGCCGGACATCTTCGTGGCATCTGACTCGACTGCGAGTTTGTACTACCACAATGTTGGCGGAAAGAGGTTCGAAGAGATCGGAGTCCGCGCCGGCCTTGCGTACAACGAAGATGGACGCGAACAAGCTGGGATGGGCGCCGCTGCCGCCGATTTCGACGGTGATGGTTTGCTCGACATTTTCAAGACGAACTTCGCCGACGACACTCACACCATGTACAAAAACCAGGGCGCAAATAACTTCGAGGACGATACCATCGGCTCGGGTCTCGCAGTGAACACAAAATATCTCGGATGGGGAACGGCATTTCTCGACTTCGATAATGACGGATGGAAAGATCTGATCGTTGCCAACGGTCACGTTTATCCCGAAGTAGACACCGGCCGCACCGCGGAAAAATACAAGCAGCCGCGACTTCTCTACTGGAATCGAGGCGACGGGCAGTTCTTTGATCTCTCCGGGCAGGGCGGGCCAGGTATATCCGACGTTCACTCGTCACGCGGCTTGGCGATAGGCGATCTGGATAACGACGGCAATGAAGAAATCGTTATCGTCAATATGGGTGAAGCACCATCGCTGCTGAAAAACTTTCGCACTAGCAGTAATTCGCTTCTTGTACGTGCGCTTACCTCGGGGCGAGATGCTATCGGCGCACGCATTACCGTTATTGCCGGCGGATATAAGCAAATTGACGAAGTGCGCAGTGGCGGCTCTTACATCTCACAAAATGATCTTCGCCTCCACTTTGGCCTTGGCAGCGCCAGCACAGCGGACATATCAGTGCGCTGGATTGATGGCAAAGTGGAAAATCTCAGGTCAGTAGCAGTGAATGAAATCGTGACCATTGAAGAAGGCAAAGGGGTGGTTCGCAAACAGCCTTACAGTTCGGCAAGGAAATAGGTTTCATGTATCTGCAGCGGTGCGGCGTCACGGAGAAGGCCGGGTAGGCGTAGGTGCCACGGCAGGACGTGCGAATTTCTTCTCATCGACCGGCACGTTAAACTCCGCATCCTCAATCTGAACTGTCAAACGCGAGTTGGGCCGCGCAATCGTCTTTCGGAAAGGAACCTTGAGGCCATTCAGCGTACGGAAATCCGCATAATCGATCTGCGTAGAATTTCGGCCCAGTGGAGATTTGGTGTAACGCAAAATGCGCAGCAAATATCCTGATTCTTTGTCGAAATAAAACTTCGCTGCGATCTCACCTGAATTTATGCCTGCGACGACGTAGCTCTCGCGGTCGCCGATTTTCTCCGTCCCGGCCGTCTTAACTTCGTTGAACAATTGCTTTATATGCAGAGGCAGTTGTAGGTCCACTTCCGGTTTCGCAGAGGCCACTTCAACTGAAGGAATCTCGCGCACCGGGCGGTTTGGCGCCGAAGTCCAGCCAGACGCTCCGTCGTACGCCGTAATGCTGTCACCATTGGGCAGGTGAATGACGGTGAGTTGTTTCCCGCCAATCCTGCTGAGAATCTCGATCGGCAGATTTCGGCCGCTAATGTTGATCGTTCCCTTCTCCTGTCTTGTGCTAATTCTTTGCAGGGCTGCTGCTCCTCCGATAGCCTCGACGTACTTCGCGATGATCTGCTCGGCTGGGGGAGCATCGGTTAACGAGGTGTCCTCTCCAAGGACGCTCTCAAAAGCAGGTCTCGGGCCGCCTTCAGCAATTATGGGTGTGGCTACCGGATGCGGTGCGCCACGATGGCAGGAGTTGCAGGTGACCGCTTGCTTCGAATCAAAGTTGTCCCGGTTAATGGCAGCCATCATCTGCATCATCTTCCGCGCGGTCTGCTTGGGTTTCTTGTCATCTTTCTCCAGGGCCCCTTCCACGTGGCAATAACTGCATTCCACGCCCAGAGAGTAAGTGATGAACTGCATGGCCGGGACGAGTTGATCAGCCGGAATTTCCTTCAACACCTGAATATTTTGATATGCCTCTGCTGCCGACATTGCGCCAGGTGGAGATGTGTTTGCAGATGCCGTTTGCACGCGCAAAGGGGTTTCTGAAATCCCGACGACGGTAAAGGCGATCCCGAGCATGCATAAGAATTGCCTGCACATTAATGTTCTCTCCAAAACGCTTTGACCGGAAAAGCAGCGTAGTGCGACAGTTACTACGATTGTTACCGCTGGCACCGATAACGCTGATTTCGGATCAACCGACCTGGCGCAACGACTCTTTTGGATTAGCCACACCACCGATCACTTCCGACAGCGCGCAACTGGCCTTCCCGAGGACACGTTTCACCTTGGAGGGAGTTGTAGAATCACCAATTCTTTGAAGGAATGGAACGCTAAGGGCAGCGACGGCGTAGCCCCGATCGTCCAAAACAGGAAACGAAATATTGATTACACCCTCTACCTCATAACTTTTTCTCTCGTCAAACCCGCGCTGTTTAATCTTGGTCAAGCGCTGGCCCAAATCGCGCGGAGGGCGCATTCCATTGTGCTTACACCAGAGCTCTATAGCCCGAGAAGATATTTCGGGGATCTGATGCGCCAAGATCACCTGTCCCGTAGTCGAACGCATGAGGTCGCCAATGCCACCAGCCTTCACGTAAAAGCCGCTGCTGAGCGGAGAATTGACCTGGGCGATGATTACAACACGGTCTCCGTCGAGCACTCCCAAATGGCACGATTGGTTGACTTGACGCGTGACGTGCCGCATGATCGGCAAGGCTTCAGTAGTCAGGCGCTCAATTGGAGGATGCCGGTATGCCAGCTTAAACAGATGCAGGGTCAGTGAATAGCGCTCGTCGTCACCAGATCGAGCAATATAACCGCGTGTCTCAAGACACACCAGCATCCGGAAGACCTCCGAAATAGTGCGACCGAGCCTGCGAGCAACCTCAGTTTTTGTGAGCCCCTCCAACTCACTCGCAAGAAGTTCGAGCGCATCAAGGCCTTTTTCCAGAGCTGGCGTCGGATAGCGGTGAGCGACTTCAGTTCGTGTCATCACGTCCATTCCAGAATCTTCGATCAAGCCGATCTCAGAGTGAATTGTTACTCAGCCTGGACTGCAAATGCAGCGCCACTTCACCACGCTTCCTCAATCGAGATGAAACACTTCATCCATGCTGGCCCACCATTCGCCGGAGGCGCGGGATTCAAACGGACGTTGCATCGGTTCCATGATTTTCCACCACTCCTGCGTCTTGGGATTAGCCGCCATCTTCGCCATGTCCGCCTGAAAATCCGTACCATGGTATTCCCAGTAGCCGAACAGCAAGTCATCTTTGAGGAAGATGGAATAATTGCGGATATTGCAATTTCTGATCATGTCCAAAACCTCCGGCCAAACGGCCGAATGAAATTTCTTGTATTCCTCGATTGCCTCCGGCCTCACTCCGATTACTGACCCGTACCGTTTCATTGCAATTCCCCTTGGTGATCGACTCACCTGGACGGGCCCGCTGGGGTCCTTTTCCAGGCGATCGAGGTTGCGCGCAACCCAAGCGCTTCAATATAGTCGAAATCTCTTTTTATCGAGAAGAGAATCTGATTCTGCAACCAGCTGCTCATATGGACGACCGAATCATCGCGCTTGAAACCAGGGATGTACGCTTCCCACTTCCCGCGGGCGCCGGCAGCGATGCCGTACACTCCGGCTCCGACTATGCGTTCGCGACTTCACTGCTCATGACTGAAGGTAAAAAATTCGGCACAGGGATTGTGCTAACGCTCGGTAACGGGAACCAACTCGTGTGCCGAGCGATTGAAATGTTGGCCCGGGAAGTCATAGGACGCGAGGTCGAAGAACTGATGTCTAACTTCGGCGAGATCTCAAGGCAATTGGCAAACGACCCTCAACTTCGCTGGCTTGGTCCGCACAAGGGTGTGGTGCATCTGGCCCTCGCTTCCGTCACCAATGCTTGCTTTGATCTGTGGGCAAAGTTGCGCGGTGTTCCGTTATGGCGCC
>MNGW01000086.1:0-6773 GCA_001918935.1 Acidobacteriales bacterium 13_1_40CM_3_55_5
GAAGATACGGGGATAGACCGGTTCGATCCAAACCATCTTGCGGTGGCCAGACTCGCGCGAGAGGGCAGGAATCAACAGTTTCTCATCGCGATACCAAAGCAGAACTTGGCGCACACTGCCCAACTCGCGAAACTTACGGAAGATACCCGCGATGGCTTCCTGGATCTGACGGTCCGGTGTCTTCTCGATGCCTTCATCTTCGGTACGGACGTAGCCGACGGGAACTTGGGTCAGCACCAAACCACAACCCACTTTCTGTCGGCGCGCCTCCATCGCGCGCTGTCGAAGCAAACTGATCTCGAACTCGCTCATTGTTCCCTTGAGGCCAAGCAGAAGCCGGTCGTTGAGCAGACTGGGATCATAAATCCCGTCATGATCGATGACCAGCGTGCCGGCCATGGCGCAAAGGTCGATCAGGTGGTGCCAATCTCGATTGTTCCTGGCTAGACGCGATGCTTCGAGCGCGCAAACACCGCGCCCACTTTCCCTGAGCATACTGCCGCCAGCAGACGACCGAAGCCAGGGCGCTCTACCGAGCCAGTTCCGGAGCGACCCAGGTCTTCATCAATGACAATCACACGCTCGAAGCCGAGCGCCAGCGCCCGCTCTCGCAAATCATACTGTCGTCGCTGTCCTTCTAGGCGCGTGCGCACCTGCTGCATCGACGACTGGCGGATATAGACGTAGGCCTCGCGTTCAATGTGACCCGGTTGGATCTTCTCGCTCATCGCGCTCCTCCTCTGTGTTGGTCGTGGTAGTGTTCACGGCTGCCAGCAGCAAGTGAGTTAGGAACTCACGGCAACGCTGTTGCGTGGCCTCCGGCAACTGCTGTGTGTGGGGGATCTCCCAGAGAAGGACTCCCTGGCGTGGTGGACTCACGAAATGCACCTCCTGGCGAAGATGCTTCTAAAGCTATCGTGCCTGGGGGTTCAGGAGTGCGCGGCTGCGCATCGATCAGATCACGTAGTGATAGGAGAGCGGTGATTGACAGAGCGGGACGCTCCACAATCTCCATCCCACGGCAGAGATCTTCATCCAGCATCCACTCCGGAATCAGAATCTGAACTCCACTGGGAAGCGCCACCTGTACTTGGTGCGGTCCGAGATGAGAACACTTCCGGACCATTGTCACCGTAAGACCGTGATGCGGATGGTGACGATAGTGGATCGTCGCGGTGCTCAAAACATGGTAGTGTGTGGGTGCTTTGCAGAAGCCGCAGGCGACCAACGTGGCAGGCATTCGCACCTGGAACTCGCTTGGCCGCTTCGTGAAACGCGGAGAAAAAGGCATCCTTATTCTTGCCCCGATGATTAGCCGCAAGAAAACCAGCGTCACAGTAGAGTCAACTGCGGATGCGAAGGAAGCTACCGCCCAGTTGTATGGGTTTCGGGCTGTGTATGTGTTCGAAAGATTATCTCGTGATTTGTGGCCGAGCCTCTGCGCGCTCGATGTAATGCGCGAACAACACTAGGGGACCTCTCGATAGAATCGTTCGTTATGCAGCATCCACTACTTGTCTTCTTGGGGCAGTTGTCTGCTCCGCGAAACCCACGAAGGCAGGGTTTACTTCTTCTGCCCTGTAAGTTCGCTCACCACTTTGCCGCTATCATCGAGGAATTGTAGGACTGGTTTCCCATCTGACTGAACGTTAAGCAAGATGCGGACTTTGCCGCTACCATCGCGCAGAGTCAGCCCCACCGATCCATCCCGAGCTCGGCCAAGGACCAGTCGGTTCACATCGTGCCGATGCGTCGCAAAAAACTCCTTCCACGCATCGTCCTGCTTGTCCTCGGGTAGTTTACCGATCCGCTCCTCTGCTCTCCTCTTCTCCTCGATTGGATAATCTCCCTGATCCGCTATGGTGATTTGCGAGAATTTGTCTTTTCCCTCTTGACCAGCATCCAGAGCAAAGACTTGATTCTCCTCATACTGATCAAGACTCAGATGTCCGTGGTTTTCTATCGTGCCGTCTGGGAGTTGGCTCGCTCCCCAAATCAGGCCACCCTGTTCGGAGCCTTCCTCACTCATGAACAGCATTCCCGCGGCCTCCCGGCGATCCGGGCGGGGAGATTCCTTTTTATGGTACCAACCGCCAGGAAAATCGGCACGGTTGGAGATTGTGAGTCGCACCGTTCCGTCAGGCTCCACGATGTTGATGCGACGGGCGGTGATGATGCCGAATTGGGGATTTCGCATCATCAGGAAGCCACACAGAACGGTGGCCGCAAACACGAGCGTGAGCGCGCCGGAGTAGATTGCAAGGAAGCGGGGGTTGGACAGAGCTTTCATGAGGACCTTTCTAACGGGAAGTTCCGGTGACGTGGGTTGGTACGTCGAATTACTTCAGATAGTTCCATACAAGGATAAAGATAAGGATAGTGTCAACTGTCATGTCAATCCCAGGTCAGTTCCTTGCGCGGTGCAAAGCGGGGACGGGTCTTTCAGAGACACTTCTCGATGGCAGCGGCCACGTCATCGCTCAATTCCTCCGCTCTCTGCAACGCTCCCTTGATCCTGACAATCTCCATCTCGCGCGACGCGATCTGTCCCGCAGGTTCGCTGTGACCTCGCGCAGCCACCAGGCTGCGCTCGTGGCTGGCCAGCATGCGCCGAAAGATCGGCACCGCACTTTTCTTCGGCTGCGCATGCGCACAGCCAAGGCAGATCAATCCCTTCGGACAGTGCTCTCCAGTGGGCAAGGCGCATAGGTGCGTGCCCATGTCGCGCAGGTTGCAGTTCGCCGCGAAGACCGCCCATTCTTCGGCGGTCGGGTTCTTCAATCCAGCTTCACCATAGTAGGCGTTATAGAGACTGCGAACGGTCTTGCGATACTCCTCGATGAGCTGACTGGGGTAGAGCTCGGCATGAGCTACAAGAACCGGGCACTCAAACTGAATGCTTTCGCCCGCTTTGCTGGACCCGTTGAAATCGACAGCATAAGTCCGGAGACGGTTCGCCGGTTCCTTGACGGTGACCGACCGGTGACTGCGGAGTGGTTCAACAAGTTCTCGGCCCTGAAAATGTTCTTTCGGTTCGCACTGTCACGCGGTTACGCAACACGAAATCCGCTTCCGCTCTCCCAGCCAAAGAGTCCGCGGCAGTTCCGACCCTACATCTACTCCATGGAAGAAGTGCAGAAGATGATCCGAGTCGTAGACAATCGGTATCGTGGGAACTGGCATCTTGAGCCATACACCATCAGAACATTGATCCTACTGCTATACGGGACTGGCCTCCGCATCGGTGAAGCGATTCGCTTGCAGCACCAGGATGTGGGCTTGAATGACGCGATCCTGACGGTGCGCGAAACAAAGTTCTATAAGACAAGGCTGGTTCCCGTGAGCTCGGATCTGACTGGCGTCCTTCGAGGCTATTTCGAAAGGAAGTGGAAAGGGTCCGGCTCTTCAACCGCCACTCCGTTTCTGGCGACGTACGATGGACGCCCTGTCACGCATCTGACCGCAGAGCTGGCGTTCAAACGCATCCGATATGAAGCCGGTGTGAAACGCACGGACACCGGTCTAAAGACAGACACCTACAACGCAGCGATCTCACGTGCTGTTTCTGCGCTGCTGGCTGCGGATTCGGTGAACAAAGAGAGACTCGCCGGCGACGGCCTCGCCGAGCAGCTCACAGACTCGGTGATGCGATTGATCGAACGCGAGTGGACCCTGCTCGGGTCGGACGAACGAGCGGGAGAAGCGCTAAAGAAACTCCGCACGGCATATGAGGTCGTTACGGCTGAGCTCACACCTTATCACCATCCGGAGTATGGAACGGCCACCTACAAGGGAGAACCCGAAGAGATGAACCTGCACGCTTCGATGCGCAAAGACACCTTCCCTCCCAACGTCACCTATGCGCTAGTGCTGCGTTATGCGAACGGCAAAGTGGAAGGAGTCGACGAATTCCTGCAATCCGCAGATAAGTACGAGAAGTTGGCCCTCTCAGTCCCGTGGCTCAACAAATACATCGACGATAATCCGCGTGTAGCGTTTCGAATCTCGTACGTTCACAACCAGTCGTTGGGCGACAAAGCGATGCGAGTATTCACGGCGGACATGAAGCTTCGTGGACGGGAAGACCTGATCGAGCAGGTGAAGACGCAACAAGCTGATATCGTGCTACTCATCGTGGGAAACACTTATTCGGAATCCTACTGGCTCCTGTTTCCCGACAAGCGCATGATGCTTTGGCGTTACGGCGGTGCATCAGGTCTCCTGAAGTGGACGCGTAACGAGTTCGGCAAAGGCCAGTGCAGCGAATACGAGAACAACTACGGCGGTTGTTCCGCTCGCGAGGTTACGCCGGACGGAACGCTGGCAGCCGCACATGTTCCACAGGATCAGGTTTGTATGGCAAAGAATCAGTCTGCCCGAACTGGTCCCGCGCCGGAAGGAAGTGACTTGTTCCCGGTGATGAATCGCGGAAGGGGCGGCTTCATCAATCGATCAGGGCAGGTCGTGATTCCGCTCTGCTTCGACGCAGTGGGGGATTTCTCAGAGGGCCTCGCCAGGTTCGAGCGCGACGGGAACTGGGGTTATATCGACACCAGAGGGTTGGTGGTCATCGAGCCGAAATTTCCGTGGGCCGAAGAGTTCTCTGAGGGACTGGCGAAAGTGCAAGTTTCAGGCAGCAGTCTTGGCATTGATGGCCGCTGGGGATTTATCGATAAGACGGGAACGGTTCTGATCCCTCCTGACTACAAAGAGGGACACAGCGAAAAGAGCAATATCGGAAGCGATGGAACAGACGATAACTTTCATGATGGGCTGGCAAAGGTCGAATTGAACGGCAAGACCGGATACATCGACAAAACGGGCAAGCTCGCAATTCCAGCCGATTTCGCATACGCGTCTCCATTTGCAGAGGGGCTCGCAGCGGCAACGAAATCGCGGTCGGGCGATGATGGATGGGGCTACATCGATAGCACCGGCAAATGGGTCGTTCAGCCGCAGTTCGAATGGGGAAGTTCGTTCCGCGAAGGTCTTGCCCCAGTCAACCGAAAGCAGAACTGCGGTTACATCGACCGGACCGGCAAACTTGTTCTGCAACCACCTCTCTCGCCAAGCGAAAAGGACTGCGCGACGGCTTGGGGAGATTTCTCTGAAGGGCTTTCTCGCTGGAAGTTCGGAAAGAAGTACGGGTTCATTGATCGGACAGGAAAAGTGGTGATCGAACCCAAATACGATCTTACGTTTCATTTCTCCGATGGACTCGCGGCGGTGAAGATCGGCGATAAATGGGCTACATCGACAAGTCAGGAAAGATGGTGAGCACTGAAGACCGAGACTACGGTTACATCGACAGGACTGGGAAATACGTCTGGACACCAACGCCGCTTTATGCTGACACGCAATAATTGCAGGCGACATGGCCCGCTGAATGCAGGTCTGACAGTGGCGACCTTGTCCGACCAGGATGCGAGGTCGAGTCGATCACAACTGATTCTAGTTTTGAGAAATCTAAACTGTCGGTTTAGATTTCTCATAAACGAACGTCATTCACCTAGGAATCCTGCTCGTCGAGAAATCGCAGATGGTCTAATCTTGGCCAATCTGCGGCCTTCCTCGTGCCCACAGTCACAGTGTGAAGGATCGCAGGTTGAGCGGGCCTCTCTTGCTTATTAAGACATAATGCCCTATCCTTTAATAGAGCAGAGGCCTATTAAAGGAACCCTTCATAACGCCAGTGGTCACGGAAAACAAGTCGAGGCTGGGGACCTACGTTACAACGACGGTCACTGGAGAACCAGTGCGGGCGTTCATCCCGCCAGAACTGCCGCCTAATCCGCCTGTGGAATTGGCGGGCCTGCACCAACATCTTGACCGTGCCAACCAGGCGCTGGGCCGACTCGATGGCCTGACCACCTTGCTCCCGGACACCAAGGTCTTCCTATACCTATATATCCGGAAAGAAGCGCTTTTGTCGTCCCAGATCGAGGGGACGCAATCGTCGTTTTCGGATCTGCTCCTGTTTGAAAGTGACGCAGAACCAAGCGTTCCGATTGACGATGTCGAGGAAGTCTCGAACTACGTTGCCGCGATGCAACATGGGCTTCGCCGGATCGCAGCCGGTTTCCCTCTTTCTCTCCGACTCATACGCGAAATTCACGCCATCCTGTTACGCGGGGGACGTGGGGCCAACAGAACTCCGGGCGAATTCCGCCGGTCGCAAAACTGGGTCGGCGGAACTCGTCCCGGCAATGCTGCGTTTGTACCGCCTCCGCCAGAGCGGTTGATGGAGTGTCTCGACAGTCTTGAGCGTTTTCTCCACGACGAGAAACACAAGCTGCCCATCTTGATCGAAGCCGGATTGATTCACGTGCAGTTTGAAACGATTCACCCATTCTTGGATGGCAACGGCAGACTCGGGCGGCTTTTGATCACACTCCTGCTTTGCTTCAAGGGCGCATTGCGAGAGCCGCTGCTGTACCTCAGCCTGTATTTCAAAACGAACCGCGACCGGTACTACGACCTGCTTCAGCGTGTCCGAACGCACGGTGCCTGGGAAGAGTGGTTGGCGTTTTTTCTGGAAGGGACGGAGATCACGGCGCGCTCTGCCGCTGAGGCTGCGAAACAGATTCTGACTCTCTTTGCGAAGGATCGAGATCGCATTCAGACAATCGGACGCGCAGCATCCTCTGCGCTGCGTGTTCACGAGTACATGCAGAAGAAACCGCTGGTAGGTATTGGCGCTGTCGCCGACGAGCTTAAGCTATCCATCCCCACGGTAACAGTTGCCTTAGATCACTTGGTTCGCCTCGGCATAG
>MNGW01000086.1:6825-8014 GCA_001918935.1 Acidobacteriales bacterium 13_1_40CM_3_55_5
CAATCTCATTCCGCGCATTCGAATAGTAGTGAGACACAGACCGAACGAGGTCGAACCCTGTTCGACCTTGTGCGAAAAACATCCGAATCAGCTCGGGCGTATCGCACCGACCTAAGCCGAAGGCTTAGGGATGGTGTCTCTTGGGAAAACGAACTGGTTTCTTCTCGAACGGACCCTGCCGCGACAAATCCTCATCAGTCGTGGATAAGCCTGCCGGTCCAAGGCTGGCGGCCGAAAAACGCGTGCACTACCAACGGTTTCATGCTCAATTGACCCTGTGAAGCGCCTGCTTCAATTTCGATCGTCATTACGACTCAGTCCATCCCGACTGAGTTATTAACTCCTGCACAATTTATAGCTTCAGGCCCGTGACGGAACTGGCATACGTAGCTGCCTCAAGAGCAGCCTTTTGTGGGTTCAAATCCCACCGGGCCTACCAGAATTCCTTTGTTCTTTGACAATTCATCGGAGAGTCGGCCGGACGGTAAGGCACTTGTCTGCTAAACAAGGGCTCTCGCAAGAGGCTAACGGGTTCGACTCCCGTACTCTCCGCCATGCAGAAGGTACTGCTGAACCAGAAAAGCAGAAAGGAAATGCCAATCGAGCCACGCTGGCCGTAGCTCGAAAGATGGTGGCGTATCTGCTCGCCGTCGATCGGGGACAACGCGACTTCGTAGCGTTCGCAGATCCCCAGAGCGCAGCGGCCTAGAAACCGCCGCCCTCGGGGAGAAAAAACAGGATCACACAGCGCGCAGACTGCCAGGTCCTGCGGTTGCCGACTGAGCGACGGAGATCAAACTCCCGAGGCTCTCTTCGAATTGTTTCAGGACTGGCAGAGAACACACACTCAATCTTCTGTGACGGTCCGCAAGGATCAGAGACACTGAATGGATGTCCGGTTCTGCGAAGGCAGGAACCACCGCCGCGAGGCACACGTGCGAGCTGCGGGTTCTGACAGGTTCAACAGTGCGCGCTCCTCCTAAGCGCGCGTCAGGAGAATCTTTTTCTCCTTGACAAAAGACTTACATGGATGTCGGCAAACCGGACGTGAACGCCCGGTACGGGTCACTTCCAGGTGGTGCGTCACACGACCGCGATGGATAGTCAAGCGCCGAGTTAACCTGAGCGTCAGGACTCGCTAAATGGCCGAACGACCCACATCCTTTGCTCAGCAAGAGATCCTCGCGCC
>MNGW01000013.1 GCA_001918935.1 Acidobacteriales bacterium 13_1_40CM_3_55_5
TAAGTGGCGATGCCGCGGCCGTGAAACCTTATATTGAAGGCATCCACCGCTTGTTACGTTCGCGTCTGTGCGCCAACCATCCTGAGCAATACGCGATTAAAGCCGCGCTCGAAGGCCCGCAGGGTCATCTGGTCGAAGTACGAAAAAAACTTTGCTCTCGCCGGGATCTGACTGTGAAGTGGTGCAACTCAACGCCGCGAGTGAGTTGCGTTTCGCCGCGTGGCGCGTTCTACGCTTTCCCGCGACTGGATATCCCCGAAGGCGATGACGTCTTCGTCAAAGAACTCCTGGTGCAGAAACATGTGCTGGTAGTGCATGGCTCCGGCTTCGGCCAGAAGCCCGGAACAAAGCATATCCGGATCGTTTTCCTGCCAGATGAGAAGATCCTCGGCAAGGCGTACCAGTCGATCGCGGACTTTATCCAGAAACGATATTCTTGAACGATATTCTTGAAAGATCGGTCTCGTGAAGTGACCCTCACGGGACGGGCGCGACTTCAGTCGTGATCCGTGCGTAGCTTTTACAACCAGGAACCACGATGTAAATTCGGCCCCGGAGAATCGTAAATCGTAAAGTAACCCGGGGGAGGACGTTGCAATGCGTGTTCTTGGCTCTCGCTTCTACCAGCTCTCCAAATCCCGACGCACCCACTGGATTCGACAACAAGAGCAACGGCATGGCGGACGACACCACCGTTCTCCATTTTCTCTTTCCTGAAACGGATTTTTGTTTTTCCCTATACGTACATTCAGGTCGGTTTTCGGCAATTTACTTCACGGCGCCACAATCTGTCCCGAGCCACTTGGAGGTGAAAGCTCCACTTGTGTTCATCGTGTGACCGCCACCGGTCATGGTCGTGTTCCCTGAGCCTTTGACGTTCTCTGGGTCGAGTGCCTCTATATTGATCGTTCCATTGACCATTGTGTCCGCTTTTTCGCACGTGAACCTAACCTCCGCCTTGTTGCTGGTCGAAGTGACAATGGTCCGAGTGCAATCTTTCTGCTCATCACTAAATGGTGCTTTCTCCAGCTTCTCCTTGGTCATGCAGCTCTTGGAAGTATTGGTATTGGTTTTGGTTTTCTCCGCGGAATTCGCTTTCATTCTTGCTTCCATCTTGCCCCGCTGCTCAGGCGTGAGTCTGGCCAGAAATTCAGCGGGAATGGGCATCTCGCCGTTCGTGATCCTGGTCGTGGTCGTTTCCCAGAGGCCGGCCTTGACATTCAGAGGTTGAAGCTTGTCCGCAGCCCAAACCGCTACCGACGACAGCATCACTAATCCCGCCAAAATTGTCCGCATTTTGAATTCTCCCTCAAAGGAATTTTGATTGATGTTGACGCAATGGCTATGTTACAGCCCAAGAGTGTGCAGCGATGCCTGTTCTGTACAATCCTTCCCATGCCCGCCTACCCATACGCCATCCTTGCCGCCGGATGGTTCTTCTGGTTGACGCCATTTCTGTTGATCAAGCGTAATCCAGCACCCGGAGCAAAACTCGACCGGCGTGCCCGCTGGGGCGTTCTGCTTGAAGCTCTCGCTTACTCGATGCTATGGTGGGGAAATTTCTGGACGCGACCGCCGCAGGGCTGGCGGATCGTACTTTCCATTTTCTTTTTCCTCATCGGCGGACTTTTGTCCTGGACCAGCGCACGCGCCCTGGGCCGCCAATGGCGCATCGACGCTGGCCTGAATCCCGATCATCACCTGGTGCGGTCAGGCGCCTACCGACTAGTCCGGCACCCCATCTACACATCTATGTTCTGCATGCTTCTGGGCACCGGTTTCATGATCACACCGTTTCCCATGTTCCTGCTTTCAATCTTGCTGTTTATCATCGGCACGGAAATTCGCGTTCGGATCGAAGACGCGCTGCTGACGTCGCGCTTCGGCGATGAGTTCCGCGACTATCAGCGCGCCGTGTCCGCCTACATCCCTTTCATAAAGTAAGGTCGGTCTCCCGCCTGGCTTACATGCCTGCTACGGCAGGCCCAGCGCCATCTGCAGCGCGCGGTTCAATTCTGATAATTTCGCTGGCGACAGCGATCCGACATATTGTGTGAGATCGGACTTGAGCAGACTCACCAGGTTGTCGCACATGATCCAGCTCGAATGTTTCAGTCCCTCGTCTGCTCCGACCGCGACCTGCGTGGACAATCCCTCGCCGCTGGTAAATACCGGCGCACAAATCACCGTAGAAAACCTGGAGTCGATAAGCACCTGCCGGCTTACCACCACGAAGCTGCGGTAGCGCTTCGGATCGGCTCCGGGTCGGTACACGCGATAGAGCTCGCCTCGTCGCATGTCGCGTTATTCTCCTTCCGAGGCTTGATAATCCAGAATCTCAGCGGCCTCCGCATTGAGCCGCTCCGACGCCTGATTGATCCGTTCCAGGTCACGCGCCTCAATTTCCGCCCGCGCTCTTGATCTCAAGAATCGGCGCAACACGGCTTCGATAAAGGCTGAGCGTGACTGCCGCGATCCCGCTAGACGGTCAATCCCGGCAAGCACCTCCCGCGATAGTGTGATGGATGTCTTATCTTTCATACTACTATTATACTACTATTGGCAGAATCAGTGGCTGGTGACTAGTGACGAGTGGCCAGCGCTCAGTTCCAAGCAGATAGGTAGTCGGATAAGGTATTGACTAGCCACTGAGGTTCCCCTCCGCATAAACTGCTGTGTTTGCCGTGATCGACATCCATTGCCACATTCTCGCCGAAGTGGACGACGGACCTAAATCCTGGGACGTGGCGCAGGAAATGTGCCGTATTGCGGCCGCCGACGGCATCGAGCACATCGTGGCAACCCCTCACGCCAATGAACGCTATCACTACGATCGTCACTATCTGGCCGGCCTCGTCCATTACTTACGGCAGCAGGTGGGCAGCGCTCCGAAATTAAGTCTGGGGTGCGATTTTCATTTTTCTTACGACAACTTGCAGGACGCGCTGGATGCGCCTGGACGCTACACCATCGAGGGGAGCAATTATTTGTTGGTGGAGTTGAGTAACTACAGCGTTCCGGTACAGCTCGATGAATGCTTCACACGCCTGCGTGAGGTTGGCGTCACTGCGGTGATCACTCATCCGGAACGCAATCCGATTTTGCAGCGGACGCCGGAGCGCATTCTGCAATGGGTGGAGTTGGGCTGCCCGGTGCAGGTAACCGCGTCGGCGCTGACCGGCGCCTGGGGAGAGGGAGTGCGAAGCACCGCCAAATGGCTGCTCGAGCGCGACGCCGTCCATGTGTTGGCCAGCGATGCTCATGACAGCGTCTATCGCACCCCCGTACTCTCCGCAGGACGCGCCGTCGTGGCGGAGCTCTGCGGCCAGGATATTGCGCGCGCACTGGTCGAAGACAACCCGCTAGCTATCATCAGCGGAAAGCCGCTGCCATATTTTCCGGAGCCGGAGAGAAAAATCAGTGGTTAGTAGGAATTAGACGTTTGGCTTTTTACTTCTGAATACTGCCTTGTGACTTCTTCTTGCTATTGGTTCGGATCTTTGGATTCCGCGTGCGTACCGGCTGAGATGCTATGTTGCGGTGTCGTCGTCATGGCGCTTTCAGGATTGAGCAGGTGTTCGTGGTCTGGACCCAGGCCCAATTTGATCAAGGCACGAGCGTCGGGGACTGTCTTCGTCTGCCATCCATTCTCGGCCTGGTAGCGCACCATGGCTTTTTGTGAAGTCTGGTCCCAGATGCCGGAAGCGTTGCCCTGCATGTAGTGCTCGCGGATCAGAGCTTCCTGGATTTCACGAGCGCGTTTTGGATCGATTTTCTGCTGCCCGCGCCGCCAACTGGTCTTACGCGCTCTTTTGCCTTTGCGCGTAGCCTTATGAGTCGTGGTGGCAGACTTGCCGGCAGACGTGGACGTCTTCTTACCGGTGTCCGCCTGAGCTACCGCGCACATCAGCAGCAGCGCGCAGGCCGCGCTCAACAGCATCGCCGGGATTGATCCACTAGTCTTCAAAGTGGCTTCCAAAATTGTGGCCAAGACAAAGCCCAATGGGCCGGCACTTATCATCCCTGATTTCAGGGTAAAAGTGCCAGTGCTCATTGGGCCAACTGCCCGTTACGGAAGTGTACCGGCCAAAAAGATGGTGCCGTCCTGACGGCCGGCGCCACGCTGCCTGACCAGGAAAACCACATCCTGTCCGCTTTTCAGAGTGGACGAGATCTTGGTGAAGTCATCCTCGCTATTGACCGGCTGCTTATTGATCTCGAGGATTACGTCGCCGCGGCTCAAGCCTACGTCATCGGCGAACGAACCAGGCTTGACGTCCTGCACGATAATGCCTTTGCCCGCGGGAATGTCCAACCGATCGGCAATATCGGAGGTCACGGCGCGAACGCTGAGTCCGAGCTTGCTTTCCTTCGGACTGGAACTATCGCTGCTGTCTTCCTCTTCGCCGAGGCGTGAGGCAAATAACTTGGCACGATCCGCAACGGTCACCGTGATGTCTTGTTTCTTGCCGTTGCGAATTACTCCCAAAGTAACCTTAGCGCCGGATTTGCGGCTGGCGATGTCGCCTACCAGGTCGTCACCGTTTTTCACCGGCCTACCGTCTACGGAATTGATGTTGTCTCCAACCTTTAATCCCGCTTGTTCAGCCGGGCTGCCCGCAACCACGTTCGAAATCGTCACGCCGGAGTTCACACCATACACGCGCGCGATAGCGGGATTTTCCTGAGCGTTGAATTCAATGCCGATGGAGCCGCGCGAAACCCGATGCTCCGGTCCGATGAGTTGGTTATAGACGTTCGCCACCGTGTTAGAGGGCAACGCGAATCCCACACCGGCATAGGCATTGGTATCGGTAAGAATCGCGGTGTTGATGCCGATCACCTCACCCGCCATATTGACGAGTGGCCCGCCGGAGTT
This sequence comes from Acidobacteriales bacterium 13_1_40CM_3_55_5, assembly GCA_001918935.1. Taxonomy (GTDB): domain Bacteria; phylum Acidobacteriota; class Terriglobia; order Terriglobales; family Acidobacteriaceae; genus 40CM-3-55-5. The sequence goes on from MNGW01000013.1 coordinate 4,880, forward strand.
TCCGGGATTGATGGCGGCATCCGTCTGAATAAATGACTGAAATTGCCGGCCGGGCACGATGTTGCGGCCTTTGGCGGAAACAATGCCAGCCGTGACTGTTGCCTGAAGTCCGAACGGACTGCCTACCGCGAGCACCCAATCGCCTACCTGCATGCCATCCGAATTGCCTAGCTTGGCAGTTGGTAACGACCGATTCACATCGATCTTGATCACCGCGAGATCGGTTTCGTTATCCGTGCCAATGACTTTGGCGTCATGGAGCATGCCTGGCGGATCATCGTCCAGCTTGACTCGAATGCGGTCAGCCTTCTCAACCACGTGGCGGTTGGTAACGATGTAGCCCTTGGAGTCAACCACAACTCCGGAACCCAGCGAGCGCTCACGAATCGCACCGCCACCCGCACCACCACCACCGGGGCCGCCGAAGAACCGGTCAAAGAAATCATCGAAAGGATTCTGGTCGTCCGGACCGTTAGGCGTCCCACCGGGAGCTCCACGGCGACGCCGCTGCGGAGTTTTGATAGTGGATTCGGTATTGATGTTCACCACGCTGGGCTCAAGTTGTTTGGAAATATTCGAAAACTGATTGGAGAGCTGTTGCGGGGCTGGCACCGTCAAGGGAGTGGCGTCCGACGCCTTTTTTGACTCCTGACCCTTAACGCCGTACGAGATGATGGTTCCCATCAGGATACCAATGGTCAAAGTGACCAGAATAGTGAGGGAGTACGCGAGGCGATTGGCCTTCAAACGTCCCCAAAAAGCGCTTGCGCGCGGGTCCATATTAACTTCCTCCAAATGTGTGCTAAAGATTATACCTTGTCGCCACTTGCAGGTATTCAGCTGCGCAGGGCGGGAGAGCCTTCTAGTAGGTTAGACGCAAAACTTCGCAAAAACGTTGCGAGTCTCACCTCTGGCCCACTTCCATGCCCGAATCGGGCTGAGTTTCGATATCGGAGGGAACACCGGCATGGTCCGGGCTGACCGCCATGGATTCGCTGCTTCCCTTCTGCTCGGAGATCAGAACTCCAGCCAAGATACAAAGTGCGCCTAAGCCCGCCCGCGTCCCCAGCCTTTCACCCAGAAATAGAAAGGACGTCACCCAGGCGAAAACCGGTTCCAGCGAGAAGATCAATGCCGTATGAGTTGCCGGAGTGAATTGCTGAGCCCAGGCTTGCACGGCAAACGCCAGCGCCAGACTCAGCGAGCCCGTTATAACGATGCCCCATATCACTGGCGGCGACCATACCGCATAGACTTTCTCCGCCAAGGGAACGGTGCAGATCATGAGAAGAGCGGTAACCACAATTTGAAGGATCGCGATTTGCCGCCACGGATGTGCCTGGGAAGCATGTCCCACGAAAATAATATGAAAGCCAAAAACCACGGCCGACGCCAACGTGATCAAGTCCCCGCGATTCGTGCTCGAGAGATTAAGTCCCGCGCCGGCGGACGCAGGAATGGTAAGCAGATATAACCCGATAAATGCCAGAGTGACACCCAGCAAGACCCAGCGCTGAATCCGCCGCCTCCAAAACAAGGCGAGAAACACCGGAACCAGTACCACGGAGACTCCAGTGAGGAAAGCAGACTTCGAAGGCGTGGTGTATTTGAGTCCTACAGTTTGCAACTCATTTCCAAGAAACAAAATCGCGCCAACCAAAAAGCCGTAGCGCAGGGAACTTGCGGTGAAGCGTGTGAGTTCGCGATGAAAGACGACAGCCAACACCGCCGCCGCCAAGCTCATGCGTATAGCGTTGAACAATAAAGGAGAAATATCCGCGAGCGCATTCTTGATGACGACAAACGTGGCACCCCAGATCATTGTGACTACGACCAGGAGAATGTGGGCCTTCAGCGAGCGGGACACGCAGGTAGAGTAACAAACAGTTGCGGTAGGACGCTTGGTACCGCCCAGGTACCGATTATTCAATCCGAGCGGAGTTCCGCTGCGATGGTCATTCCCTCGGCCTCAACGATTGATGGATTTCCTCGAGGGTCTTTGGTTTTGGGCCCATGAGCATCTTGATCAGAAAGGCGAGGGGGAGATCCCGGTCCTCTGGATAGCGGGTACAAAAATCAGTCATTTGTGTTGAATAATAAGGTGCCTTGTTACGAAAACGCTCGCTGTGGGGACAATCGAGCTCCGGATTCTGCTGACCGCGAGTTTGTGATCTTTTGACTGCTGCTCTCGCGTCCGCGCACCCTTCATCGTAGCCTCGTTCGTATCCCGCGATTGCGGATTCAACAAACCAATGTTGAATCGGGGCTAACCAACTCAGCCAGATCTCACCCTGCCATGTTGTACGAGACCCGGGAAACCTCGAATTTAACGGTGGGTGAATAATTCCAGACTGACCGCACCATGTCACAGAATTCGTTCCGATTAGAATCAAGAGGGCCAATACCGTGACAGATTTCATGTTCGCGTCCTTCGGCAATTCCACAATTCCAAGCGATACTGGGACAGAAATGGAACGCATATACAGCTCCGGGCAGGATTTAAAGATTATCCATCTAATCCGGCGGCATTGTACTCTGATAGCGGGTGCGAATTTTAGTAGCCCTCTGGGAGTCTTACGAGCGGAGGGCGGAAAGAGCGGCGTGAGTGCGGTATCCACAATCTGTTTGGTTGCGGCAATGGCTGGCCTGTTCATTACAACCGGTGTCAGTAATGCCATGAAGCGCTTGGTTTATAACCGCTCTGGAAAATCATTCCGCCGAATGTCGAGACAACTAGTGCGTGACTACCGCGCTCTGTATGGACAGGATCGAAACTACTGGGCTTACTGCTTTTCGTGGCTGGCTTTCTCTCTGGGCATTGCTGGTTTCGCATTGTTTCCAAAGTAGCCCACTACCGCGGGTCGAATGGATGCAGCCCCGAGTCTCATTCGCCGCATCTAGTCTCTGGACTCAGACTAAGAAAGGAGATCCTGTATGCCGGACAATCTGAGGATCTCAACCGATGAATTGAAAAAGAGAATGGAAGCGGGCGAAGATTTTGTCGTCATCGACACTCGCAACCCGCAAGCTTGGGCACAGTCGGACGTGAAATTGCCGGAAGCGATTCGCGTACCAGCGGACAAACTCGAACAGCACCTCGCAGAGATCCCCAAAAATAAATCTGTGGTTGCGTATTGCACTTGACCGAACGAAGGCTCTAGCGCCAGTTTGGCGCAGAAACTTCGGCAGCGCGGATATGCCAATGCCTGGGCGCTTCAGGGCGGACTGGACGCCTGGAAAAAAGCCGGCTTGCCGCTGGAGTCGAAGCAAAAATCCGGCTGACTGTCAGGCCTTTAGGTGGCGCCGCGCTTCAGCGCTGCGATAACAAGCCGCTAGTTCGCTTCGTAGACTGTCTTGCCGCCCACCACCGTGCGCAGCACTCTGGTTCCGAGAACTTTCAGCGGAGGCACAGACGTCACATCGCGATCGAGCACAACGAAATCGGCGAGCATCCCGGGAGCCAGCGTCCCCTTTTCTTTTTCCGAAAACTCAGCAAAGGCTGACCCCGTGGTGTAGGCGGCAATCGCCTGCTCCATGCTTATTTTCTGTTCGGGAAAATATTCGCGCTTGTCGTCCTCGCTTCTGCGAGTGACAGCAGCATACAAGCCGCGGAATGGGGTGACCGGTTCGACCGGATAATCCGTTCCAAAGGCCAGCGGCACTCCTCTTTTTAGAAACTCCGCCCAGGCATAGGAGTGAGCCGCGCGCTTCGGTCCCAAACGATCCAGCGCCCAATTCATGTCTGTCAGCAAGTGATTGGGCTGCGTGGACGCGATCACTTTCAACTCTTTGAATTTTGCGATCTGCAATGGAGTGGTGACCTGCGCGTGTTCGATCCGCAGCCGGTAGTCATTACCTCCATTGGCTGCTTTGATTTTCTTCTCGCGCGCTTCTTTCTGCGCTTCATCGAAAGCCCGCAACGCCATTTGCACTCCCTTGTCGCCGATGGCATGGAAACCGACTTGGAATCCGGCGCCCACACGCTCCTTCGTCATCTGGGTCAGTTGGGCTTGCTCGTACTGAGGGAGGCCGGAATTGATGGGATCGTCGGCATACGGTTCCAGAAGAGCGGCGGTTTTTGAACCAAGCGAGCCATCCATGAAACCTTTCAGCATGCCGGTTCGCAGCACATTGTCCGATTGAGGACGCGCCGAACGATGCGCCTGTAAAGTGTCCAGAGAATCATTGAAGGCAAGCCATTCGGTGATGCGCGAGGTCAGCTTGCCATCACGCTGGATTTCCTCATAAATCTGGAAATCTTCCCAACTGGAATTGTCCTGAGCCGACGTGACGCCCCATTGCGCCAAGTCGCGCAGCGCGGCCTCGATAGCCTGCCGCCGCTTGTCGTGAGAAGGCTTCGGAATTACGCCAGTGACCGCTTCACGCGCGGTTTCACGCAAGATGCCGGTAGACTGGCCGGAAGAGTCTCGATCAATTTTTCCGCCCGCGGGCTCCTTGCTGGCGAGAGTAACGCTAGCCAATTGCAAGGCACGGGTATTGGCCACCGCGATGTGGCCGTCCACACGTTGCAGAAAAACAGGATGGTTTTGGCTGACTTCATCAATATCCCACCGGCTGGGCAATTCCTTTACCGGCCAGAGTGTGTGATCCCAACCGCTGCCCACAATCCATTCGCCGGGCTCTGCGGTTTCCACGCGAGCGCGAATACGATCGCGAAATTCGGTCAGAGACTTCGCTCCAACCAGATTTACGGTGAGGCGCTGGAAACCGGCGTGGGCCAAGTGCAGATGCGCATCGTTGAATCCGGGCATCACGAAATGGTTGTCCAGATTAATGATTTGAGTTTCGGGTCCCTTCAACTTCAGAATCTCGCTTTCTTTCCCCACGTCTTGAATACGATCGCTGCGGATGGCCATGGCCTCCACGCGCTGAATCGCGTGAAAGGAAGATGCGACGGCGACCCCGGTATAAATGTTGCCGTGGAGGAAAATGGTATCCGCTCTCGGCGGCGTTGGTTGATCTTGTGCCAGGGACATTGAAATCGTGCACAACAGAAACAGAATTGTTTTCATGTTCATGCACTCACCCCCGCGAGAGCAAGCAGGGTCAGCAGGATGCGCTTCAGCCCCAACTCTCGCCCGTTACAGTCAAACCACTCTTGCAGAGTGTGCGCTCCGCCGCCCGTCCCTCCGCCTCCGATGGCAATGGCTTCCCGTCCAAGGGAGAGGGGGATATTGGCGTCGGTCGAAGCGCGCTGAACCTGCGCCACATTCGCTAGATGCGCATCGACGGCGCGAATGACCTGCAAGATGCGTGCATTGGGAATGAGTTCTCCCGCTGGACGATTCCCAATTACAACAATCTCGGAACTGACCCCAGAAGTACGGCGTTGTGACACCGCGCGGGTTTCCGGAGTCTTCGACTCTTGCTCCACCGCATCGTCGAGCGCCACACGCATAGCAACTTCCAGACGTTCCATCTCCGCCATCGAGGTGGAACGAAGATCTACACGCATGCTGGCGGATTCAGGGATGGAGTTCACAGAAGTGCCGCCGCGAATCACGCCTATATTGAAGGTCGTTTTGGGTGACGCCGGCACCGGAGTTTGCGCGAAGGTCTGAATAGCACGCGCCAGAACGAGAATTGGATTAGGCGCGCCAAAATCGCTCCAGGAGTGTCCGCCGGGGCCGCGAACAATCACTTCAAAGCGGCGGCTGCCCAGGGCTTCGGCCACAACCGTGTCCGAACCCGCGCCATCCAGCACCAGGTTGTAAGTGATGGAATCTTTCCAGCGCGGGGAAGAAAAAATGTGCCGCATGCCCCGCAGATCGCCTTCCCCCTCTTCACCCACATTTGCAATAAACAAAAATGGCAGTGCATGCCGGATGCGCACCGCGCGTAGCAATGCCGCAATGGCTAACAACGCCGTGAGGCCCGCGCCATTGTCGGAAACGCCCGGACCGTACAGCCGGTTGCCTTGCTGGCGGATATTGAGGGGCGTGCCCGCGGGGAAAACTGTGTCCATGTGCGCGCTGAGCGCAACGTAGTTTCGTCCGAATCCGGGATGAATGCCGAAAACATTGCCGACATCGTCGTTGTGGACATCATCAAGCCCAAGTTCGTGAAATTTGTTGGCCAGCCAGGTGGCGCGCGCGGCCTCACCAAACGGAGGCGATGGGATACGTGCCACATCGAGTTGCCAACGGGCGAATTGAGCCTCTTGCGCACGCAGCCAGGCAAACGCTGAGCGAAGCTCGGCTGATGCAGCAAGGCGGGCGATCTCCTGCTGAACGTCAGGAAAGCCTTCCGACGCTTCGGCGCGCGAACTGACGGGCATTGAGATGATGGCTCATATTAACGCAACGGGTGGAAATTCGGACCTGCTTTGAACAACACCGCGGATTACGTGAGGACGGTAATGTTACTCGGGTCTCGGGACTCGGGACTCAGGTCGCTGGTCTCGGGTCTCAGGTCTCGGGATCAGGCTTCAGTGGCGGAGCCTGACGTGGGCTTCAAAGTTCTCCGAAACCTGGGGCCTGAAGCCTGACACCTAGCACCTGCGAACTGAGACCTGACCTGAGACCCGACACCCGAGACCTGAGCTCAGGATGCCGCCGAATCCACACACTCGAGAATCTCCGCCTCGCTGAGCGTATGGTCCGACGCCTTGGCGCGTTTGTAAATGCGATCCACCACTTGATCGCTGACCGGAAGGCCGCGCTGCTCCAGCCAGAACAGGACATTCGATTTCCCGCTCATAGGGCCAATGTCGATTACCTGCTGCAATCCGAATACATGCGAGGGCACACCGGAATAGACAGCATTGGCCAATTCGATATCGTTTTTCTTATAAGCCTTGATCACGGCGGCGGCATGGACGCCCGTCGCGGTGCGGAACGCGTCTTCACCCACTACTGGATAATTAGGCGGAATGGGCACGCCCGTGGCACGCGACACCACCTCGCAATACTCTTTCAGCTTAGTTAGGTCCTGGTCGGCCCAGGGCGCGATTTCCATAAGCCTCAGATTCACCAGCATCTGGTCCATCTGAGCGTTGCCAACGCGCTCACCGATTCCCAACGCGCAGGCGTGAACACAATCGGCACCGGCGACTAGCGCGGCTATGGAGTTTGCGATTGCCAGGCCGCGATCGCAGTGTCCGTGCCAGTCCACACGAATCTTTTCGCCTGAGGGCCTTACCACTTGATCCAGCACGAAGCGGATCAGGGCGAATGCGCCCATCGGCGTGGCATGTCCCGCGGTGTCGCAGATTACGATAGAGCGTGCGCCGCATTCGATCGCTGCTTTGTAAAGACGCTTTACTGTTTCCGGATCACAGCGCGAGGTGTCTTCGGTCACGTACATGACGTCGAGACCAAGCGAGCGAGCGTACTTCACGGCTTTCTCCGTGGTCTGGAGCAGGAAGTCGTCGGTCCAGCCTTCGGTGTAGCGGCGGATTGGACTCGATCCCAGAAAAGTTGCGGCCTCGATATTCAGACCTGTACGCTGCACGATTTCGGCGATAGGGCGAATATCGTTCTCATGAGTGCGCGCCGCACAATTGGCGCGAATCTTCATTTTCTTCTGGACGATCTCGCGCGCCAATGCCTCCACGTGTTCCGACGCACGCTTACCAGCTCCCGGAAGACCTAGGTCGAGCGAGTTGATGCCCAACGCTTCCATCAAATGCAGGATATGAAGTTTTTCCTCGATCGAGGGATCACGCACGGACGGCGACTGCAAGCCGTCGCGCAAAGTCTCATCATTGAGCAGAACCCGGCCGGGCGGACGCAGCAAGGCAGGATCTTTCTCGTTCCAATCGTAGATGAGCTCCGAAGTTTTCACAGTCACTGAGGAGAGCCTGGGTGCCCCGTCCAAGCTCTGCTTGGGCGGGGGTTTGAACCTATTTCTCCTTGGGCGGGATCGTGAGGCCGAACACCGAGAGCTGCCCCTCGCCCGCGACGTTCAGACCGCTTGGCGTTTCCGGGTTCGGAAGGTACAACGTCTTGCAATGCTCGCAGCGGTACACTTCAGCATTCTCTCCCCAAGCCTTCGCCACGTCGCCGCACGCCTGTTCGACCGCGTCGGTCATGTAATACCAGCGTTTGAGATGTCCGCCGCAGAATTTGCCTTTGGCATTCAGCTCATTGCAGGCGCGCTGTCCCGCTTTCTTGATTTTGACTTTGTGATGGGGAAGTTGGTGGGGTGCAATGCTTGTGGACCTGCCGGTTTCGGTTGTGGCCAAAGGAGCTGTCCTCGTCGCTGCGGTCGAAAGACCGCCGGATGCAGATTAGGAACCATTCATTTTACTCGAAAGAGTTTATGAGAAGCAGACGGGTGATTTATTCGGCGGTAGGTTTATTCGACGGTAGGTTGTTTTGAATTTAGGTGGATTACTTAATCCTAAAGATGGAGTACCCAATCGCAAAGCCGAGCATAGCAAATACGAGACCTTGAATCAGTCCTAACGACAAGCCGATCTGGAGCCAAAGCGATGGGTGCACAAATGCTATATCGATATATGGGCAGAGTGGACACGCAGCATGTGACTGAAGCGTGTAGGGTACTGAATAAGATAGGATTGGGCCGATGAATCCGATTATAAAACCAACTCGGCCGAACCGCCTTCCGAGTTTCATGCCGCCGCTCCCCGAGCCTTCTACTCTTCTTACTTCCATTCTCCCACCTTCAGAACGTCCGCCAAATCAGTATTCCACGCTTACCAGATACAACCCGCTTGCCGGCGCGGTTGCTCCTGCTGCGGAACGGTTACGGGCTTCTAAAATCCGCATGATGTCGTCGGGCGATAAAGTTCCTTTGCCCACCAGCACAGATGTTCCCACCAAATTCCGCACCATATGGTGAAGAAATCCGCTGCCGCGCACGGAGTAGGCGAACTCTTCCCCATCCCGCTCCCATGTCGAACAGAAAATGCGCCGGATGTTGGAGACTTCTTCCTGCGCCCCGCGTTCCGGGTCCACAGCAGCGAAGGAAGTGAAATCGTGCTCGCCCACAACTAAAGATGCAGCCCGCCGCATCGCATTCTCATCCAGGGGATATGGGTAGTGCCAAACGTACCTTGCCAGAAACGGCGGACAGATCGGACTGCGAAGCATGCGATAGCGATAAGTTTTTGCGCGAGCCGATTTGCGGGCGTGAAATTCAGCTGGCGCTTCGGTCACATTTTCCGCGGGAATTGGGGATTCGGTGGTAAAGCTGGCCACCTGCGCCAGACCATGGACGTCCGCATCGGTGCGTCCCGAGCCCTGGGGCAATACCTGTTCTCCGGTCAGTCGTCCAATAGCTGATGCCAGCGTACCCTGAATGGTGGCAGTGTCGGGCTGCACTTGCCATCCGGAAAATTCAGAGCCGTCGTAGGCCAGCACCAATTTGAGATTACGCATGAAGATTGCCGAGTCCTCGGCGACCCGCGCTTCATCTAACCCGCTTACAGATTTTTACAAAGTTTTACGTTTGCCCGGGCCCTAGCATCGCCAAAAGAATGCACTCTGTCGGCTATACTATTGCACTTCCCTGAAAAGAAGGACTTCAGGCAAATATCGCGCGACCCGGTAAGAGTTATAGGAACCTTCACCGCGCCCTTTGCGTACCAGTCTTTGATCCGAGGAGCTATTGCCGTCTTTCAAAGAAACCAGCCTTTATTTATGGAGATAAGCGAATGCATTTGCCTCGTTTGAATTCTGCCCCACGGCTGCTTGCAGGCTTTCTTATGGCCGGACTGCTGTCGACCACAAGCTGGACGCAGACCTCTCAGAACGCTACCCCCGCGGCGCTCCCGGCGGCGCCTTCCGCGCAACGTTCCGAAGTAAAGGATTACACCAAGCCGCGCTCCCATTTCCCCAATCCGATTGGCCCGTACTTGCCACGCCACGTGCCGCCACCGGACTTGAACAACACTCCGCGGGTGGAGGCGCTAATACAGAATGGCAAGGTCATGTTGTCATTGAATGACGCCATTGCGCTGGCACTGGAAAACAACCTCGATATCGCCATTGCGCGCTACAACCTGAACATCGCTGACACCGACATCCTGCTGGCCAATGCGGGGCAGTCCACACGCGGTGTCAACACAGGCGTGGTGCAAGGAACGCCGGGCGGCGGCGTGGGCGGCATCGGAGGCAGCTCTACATCCGGGTCGCAAGGCGGCGGGGCCGGCGGTACCACGACCGGCGCCGGCGGTGCGGGAACCGGAAGTTCCGGACTGGTTACTTCTACGCTGGGTGTGGGTTCACCGGTGCCGAGCTTTGACCCGATCGTCACTGGAACGTTGTCTATTGACCATGCCAATTCGCCGACGTCGAATGCCTTTGCGGGCGTACCCGTAGTCCAGCAAAATACCGGCACGGCCAATTTCTTTTATCAGCAAGGGTTCCACTGGGGCACGAACATGACCGTGGGATTCAACAACAACCGCATCACTACCAATCAGCCGTTTACCACCTTTAGCCCGACCCTCAATTCCAATTTCCGCTTCACGCTCACGCAACCGTTATTACAGGGCTTCGGCTTGCTGCCGACCACCCGATTCATTCGCATTGCCAAGAACAACCGCGAAATCTCCGATGTCGCTTTTCGTTTGCAGGTAATCACCACGGTGAATCAGATCCAGAATATTTATTGGGACCTGGTCAATGCCTACGAGAACGTGAAGGTGCAGCAGGAATCGCTGGCCCTGGCGCAAAAGACGCTCTCCGACAATAAAAAGCAGGTGGAGATTGGCACCTTGGCGCCGATCGAAATTGTGCGTGCGCAGAGCGTAGTGTCCACGGATCAGCAGACGCTGACTGTGGCTCAGACTACTCTTCAATTGCAGCAGTTGCTGATGAAGAACGCGCTAAGCCGCACTCTTGTGGACCCGGTGCTGGCCGAAGCGGAAGTGGTTCCCACCTCCACTATGGTAGTTCCCCCAACGGAGCCCGTGGTGCCCATTCAAGATTTGGTAAATGACGCGCTTCATCATCGCGCCGAACTGGCCGAATCGCGGATCGACCTCACCAACCGCGATCTTAATAATCAGTCGGCAAAGAATGCTTTGCTGCCGTCACTCGGGATGTTTGCCTATTATGGCGGCACCGGGTTGGGCGGCTCGTTCAATCCGAACGCGCGAATTTGCACGACTCCGACGCAGACCTTCTGCACCCAGCCCGCCGATATTCCTCCCAGCACCAGCATTGGAGGAACCATTGGGCAGCTCTTCGACTCGAGTGCTCCGGATAAAGGTGTCGGACTGAGCTTGACCATTCCGCTCCGGAACCGCGCAGCGCAGGCCAACCAGGTGCGCGCCGAACTGGAATACCGGCAGTCCCAGATGCGCTTGCAACAGCTCGAGAACCAGGTGCGCATCGAAGTGCGCAACGCCCAGTTCGCCGTGCAGCAGAACCGGGCCAGCGTGGAAGCGGCGCGAGCCGCGGTCGAACTGGGCCGGCAGTCGCTGGACGCCGAGCAGAAAAAGTATGCCCTTGGAGCGTCCACCACTACGCTGGTGCTGCAGAACCAGCGTGACTTGGCACAGGCGGAGTCGAATCTGGTATCGGCGATGTCCGCTTATGAGAAGTCCCGGGTGGAACTGGATCGCGCCATCGGCTTTACCTTGGATCGTCTGGGGATTCTGGTTGCCGATGCCGAGCGCGGGCAGGTAACCAAGATGCCGGCCGTGCCATACGTCACCGAGCGCCAGGGCTTGACGCCTGAGGTCACGCAGCCGCAACAGCCGCAACCACAGGCACAGCCGCAACAACCACAGCAGCAGCCGCAGCAATAGATAGAGTCAGGGGGTTAGAACTGCGTTGGAAAAGTTGTTTTTTCGGAGCGGAAAGCTAACCCCTTGGGCTGAGATGCCGGGCATTTTTACAAGCTATATCTAATAGCTAACATTCCCTATGGCTGCGATATGAGAGCGGAAGGCAGCGTCTTTGAGCTTTTTCACCCTGCTGCAGCCCGGCCGCGTCGCTCCTGAGCCATTGGGACGCAATTAAAGGCCATCCTGGAGCATGCCGCGGCTCGGTTTTTGTCATAGCGAGGCAGCCTTCAGTTCGTTTATATCATAACTAATAGATAATACGCTGCTTACGCCATCAAGTCGTGCCTTCGCGGAGGCTGTTTTTAGAGGGAGTGTGTTTTCTGTATTGGTTGGGCACTTTCCATCACCACTTGAACCAAAGGGCTGAATGCTGGCGGCTGAGTGCTGAGGGCTGATTGCCAGGTCCCGGGTGCTCGATCTTGCGTCGCGCGGTATCCTTTCCGCGTGACCCTTTCCATCGTCCTGATCACTTACAACGAAGAAGCTAATCTGCCTCGCACTCTCGAAAGCTTCGCGCCGCTGGTCCGCGACGGCCAAGGCGAGATCGTGATTGTCGATTCTGGTTCAACCGATCGCACTCTGGAAATCGCCCGCGCACATGGCGCCAAGGTATTTGTAGAACCGTGGAAGGGATTTGCAGCCCAGAAAAACTCGGCTATGGACAAAGCTTCGGGAGATTGGGTACTCCAGTTAGACGCTGACGAAGCGTTGGAACCGGAACTGACAGAAGAGATTGCTGGGATGCTGCGCGGTCAGCCGGCCATGAGTGGCTATTGGATTCCGCGCAAGAATTTCTTCTTAGGGCGCTGGGTCAAGCACGGCGGATTTTATCCCGATCCCAAACTGCGCCTGGTGCGCCGCGGCGCAGGCCGATTCGTGGAGTACGGGGCGCATCCCACGATCAAAGTAGAAGGAAGTACCGGCCGGTTTTCTCATGCGTTGCTGCACCACGCGTATCCCACGCTGCGCGGTTACATCGACCACATGAACAGCTACTCCTCGATGGGCGCCGAGATTGCCGCTAAAAGGGGACAAAGCCGTTTCAGTGTTCTCAATATTGTCGCGCGGCCCGTCCTGACCTTCATCTACAACTATTTTTTCCGGCTCGGTTTTCTGGATGGGCGTGAAGGATTGCTGCTGCATCTTTATCACTCAGCATACGTATCGTGGAAGTATGCTAAGGCTTGGGAGTTGGGACGAAGCAAGTAAGTTCCGGCGAACTGGGGAAGCTCAGCCCGCCCGGGTTCCGTCCGGTACCGGATTCTCAGGCGTGGCCAAGACTGGGGTCACACCGTCCTCGTAACCGATATCGAACAACATTCCTTCAGAAGTCATGCCTCGCATTTTGCGCGCTTCAAGGTTGACCACGAATAGGGCTTGCTTACCTTCAAGGTCGCCTGGGTTGGCACGCTCTTGCTTGAGGCCGGCAACGATGGTGCGCTCATGATCGCCGAAACTCACTCGAAGTTGCACCAGCTTGTCCGAACCGGGCACGTCGGCGACGGAGCGAATTGTGCCCACGCGAATGTCAATCTGATTCAGCACTTCAATCGAGATAGCAGGTTTGACCGGAGCAGGCTTCATGCCTGCATTCTATGCGACGCTGGGGGGCATCAAGGGCTTGGTATGCCGAAGCGTGGCAAGCAACGTCTCTAACGAGGTATCATCCAAGGTAAGCAGAGATCAGAGACCGCATGCCTGAGAAGAAACCGCAAGTCGCAGACAGCCCGATTGCAGATGTCTTTGAAGGACGGCATCCGTCTGCCTCCGAAAAAGAGTGGGCGGAAAAGACGCTGGCGCCTACCCTGGAAAAAACTCCAGAGAAGCCGATTGGCGCACCTACCGGCACCAATCTCGATGAGCACGGAAATGCCCGCTTCACCACAATTTCCGGAGTTCCCATTCGCCGACTTTACACCGAGGCAGATTTGCCGGAGGACTGGAACTACGAACAGTACCTGGGCTATCCGGGGCAACCACCGTATACTCGCGGCATTCACGCCACCGGATATCGCGGCAAGCTGTACACCATGCGTCAGTTTTCCGGCTTCGCGTCCCCCGAGGAAACCAATCAGCGCTACAAATATTTGCTGGAACACGGCGGCAGCGGATTGTCGGTGGCGTTCGATCTCCCCACTCTGATGGGATACGACTCTGACCATCCTGCAAGCGAAGGCGAAGTTGGAAAATGCGGTGTAGCCATTGATTCCCTTGAAGACATGGAGATCCTTTTCAACGGCATCGATCTAGAGAAGACCACGGTTTCGATGACCATCAACTCTCCGGCATCCGTGCTATGGGCGATGTACCTGGTGGTGGCGGAAAAACAAGGTGCGGACTGGAAGAAGATTTCTGGAACCATTCAGAACGATATTCTCAAGGAGTACATCGCACAAAAAGAATACATTTATCCGCCGGCGCCGTCGATGCGGCTGGTGGTGGATACTTTCGAGTTCGGTTCGAAGTTCACGCCACGTTTCAACACCATTTCCATCAGCGGATATCACATTCGCGAGGCTGGCTCGACTGCGCTACAGGAGCTGGCTTTCACGCTTTACGACGGTGTGGAATATGTGGAGTGGGCACGCCGACGTGGGCTAGATGTGGATGAATTCGGACCGAGGCTCAGCTTCTTTTTCAATGCGCATAATGATTTTTTCGAGGAGATCGCCAAGTATCGGGCCGCGCGCAAAATCTGGTATCAGGTAATGAAAGAGCGTTTCGCAGCCAAGAACGATCGGAGCCGGTTGATGCGCTTCCATACCCAGACCGCAGGTGTGTCGCTGCCGGCGCAGCAGCCAATGAATAACATTGCGCGAGTCGCAATCCAAGCGATGGCGGCGGTTCTGGGAGGAACTCAGTCACTACATACCGACGCCTACGACGAAGCTTTGGCGCTTCCCACCGAGCAAGCGGCGGGAATTGCGCTACGGACCCAGCAGATCATCGCCCATGAAACAGGCGTAACTCAGACCGTGGATCCGCTAGGTGGGTCTTACTTTCTTGAAGCCTTGACCCTGCAAATGGAACAGGGGGCTTGGGATTACTTCAAAAAGCTGGACGCGATGGGCGGAATGGTAAAGGCTATCGAGCGTGGATATCCGCAAAAAGAAATTGCGGAATCCGCTTACCAGTACCAGCGAGCGGTCGAAGCCAAAGAGAAAATTATTGTAGGGGGGAACGAATTTCTAGTGGAGGAGCAGTCGCCAAACACGCTCTATATCGATGAGACGGTGGCCCAGCGACAGAGTGCGAAACTAAAAACGCTGCGGGCACGGCGCTCCAATGAAGAAGTGCAGCGGCGCTTGGCAGCGTTGAAGAAAGCAGCGGGTCAGCAGCCGCAAGCCGGAACCAACGGGAATGTGTCTGGAGCCAATACCATGCCTTACATCATCGACGCGGTGCGAGCTTATGCCACCGTAGGCGAGATTTGTGCGGCATTGCGGGAAGTGTACGGGACATATACCGAAGTCAGCGTGACGTAAATTTACGATTGACGATTGTCGATTTACGATTTAAAACACTTCGCTTGCGACCTTTCACTAGACGGCGATTCCTCACCCAGTGTTGCACGACGATGGCAGCGACTTACCTTCTGCCACCATCATTACTTGCTAAGGAACCATCTGGGCCCGATCTGCACTTTCCTTCGCCGGCGCGCGAGCGGATTGCAATCGCGTCTTATCCGTTCCGCGAATTCATTGTCGGCAAGGAGCACAAGAGCGGCAATCCAACCATTGAGCTGAAAGATTTTGCCGCGCACGTGATGGCAAAATTCAACATCAACAAAATCGAACCCTGGACTGGGCATTTTCCTTCGACCGATGCAAAATATCTGGATCAATTTCGAGCGGCCGTGGAGAAGGCACATGGCGCTGTGGTGAATATCGCAGTCGATGGCGAGCACAGCCCGTATGCGGCGGATCGAGCCGAGCGAGAGGTCGCAATCGCGTTCAGCAAAAAGTGGGTGGACGCAGCTTCCGCCATCGGTTCTCCCAGCATACGCACCAATCTTCCCACAGCGAAGGATTCAAAACCCGACCTGGAACGCACCGCTAACAGCCTGGTTCGCGTGGCGGAGTATGCATCCACAAAGAATGTGGTGGTCAATCTGGAGAATGACAATCCGCTCAGCGAAGAGCCGTTTTTTCTGGTGAAAGTCATCGAGAAGGTGAATAGTCCGTGGCTGCACGCGCTGCCTGATTTCGCCAATACGCTGGCAAGATACGATGAGAAGCATGCTTACGATGGCATCAATGCAATGTTCGCGCATGCTTACTGCATTTCTCATGTGAAGGACAGCGAGGCCGATGAGCACGGCAAACTGGTTCACGTGGACATGGCGAAGACATTCGGATTCATGAAGCAGCATGGATACAGAGGCTACTGTTCGATGGAGTGGGACCGTCCGGGGGATCCTTACAATGGGACAGCAAGTCTCATCGAAACGACATTGCATTATCTTTCCTAGTTGCAATTAAATGCGTCGCCGGAACAGGGTTGACGATTTGTTTGCGTCGCCGCCCTCGCATTTCTCATCTCGTAGCTGGTGAAAGGTCTCGCTGAACAATCAAAACTTATGCGAAAAGCTGTCCAACATTTGAAGCAATCCGATCCCGTGTTGCGGGCGATCATGGAGCGTGTCGGCGCTTTCAAGATCGCCCGCAACACGGGA
>MNGW01000056.1:0-6626 GCA_001918935.1 Acidobacteriales bacterium 13_1_40CM_3_55_5
TCCAATGTGGGTGAGCCATCAGGCCCTAGGTCTCGGGACAAAACAATTTGGAAATGCCACACCGCAAATCTAGCCCCACCAGTGCATTGGTGTATTGGCGCGTGGAAGGAAGTCTGCTGGACCTCACCACCGTCCGGCCGGTGGCCTTCTTCACCTGGAACGCGCAAACATTTCTGGAGCGCTGGGTGCGGCGGGGATTAGTCTTTCTGATGGCGGCGCTGCGTCCTTTCCGGTGCTGCGTGGGGTGAGTCGTGATCGGCTGGATTTGTTGGGTGAGGAATACTTCAAGTACAAGTTGCAGCCAAATCTAAAGCCCGACGGAGTTCGGCAGCTTGAAACATTAATAAATTCAGGGGCTGAAGTGGTCTTGGTGAGCCAGGGCCTGGATCACGTGATGCGGCCTCTGGCGCGGCATTTAGGGGCAAGGTGGCTGGTCGTGAACCGTTTGGAATTTCGAGA
Source organism: Acidobacteriales bacterium 13_1_40CM_3_55_5 (assembly GCA_001918935.1). Classification (GTDB taxonomy): domain Bacteria; phylum Acidobacteriota; class Terriglobia; order Terriglobales; family Acidobacteriaceae; genus 40CM-3-55-5. The sequence goes on from MNGW01000056.1 coordinate 460, forward strand.
CGGCATAGCCACAGGGCGTTTACTTGAGCCGATTATCCGTCCGCGAGGATTGTTTGCACGGATTACGGGAGCCGGTCCGGATGGAAAACGTTTGGCGGAACAACTGACGCGCGATCTGGATTTACGCCGCCTGGAAAGCTTGGAATCGGCGTTAAGTCCTGCTGAGCGTGAGGCACCGAAACGGTTTGTCCCCATTGTTCATTTCGATGGCGATGGGGCGACCAGTCCGCTGTCGGTTCGTGCCGTCCTTTCCGGCAAGCGTGTGATGTTAATCGGAGTGACTGGTTTCATCGGCAAAGTGTGGCTGGTGAACACATTGTCGGAACTGCCGGAGGTCGGACGAATCTACCTCTTGATCAGGCGGCAGAAATCGAATCCCGCAGCACAAAGATTTGAGAAGCTGGTGGAGACCTCACCTGTCTTCGATCCGCTGTTTAAGCGTTACGGTACTGATCTGCCCCGATTTCTGGGCGAGCGCGTGGAAATAATTGAAGGTGACGTGACTGAACCCGGGCTGGGGTTGGCTCCGGAAGAGTCCTACCGATTTCAATCCCGATCTGCGAGACGCGTTGACGACCAACGTAGGCGCCGTTTCGAACATTCTGGATTTTGTTCGCCAGTCGGATCATGCGGGACTTCTTCACCTTTCCACTTGTTACGTAGCTGGGGCGCGCGATGGCAGAGTGAGCGAGACGTTGCGTCCCAATTACACTCCGGCAGGAGTGCCAAATTTTGACGCCGAGAAAGAATGCGAATCACTCCAGGCATTCGTGCAGCACGCGGAGCGGCTTGCAGTGAGCCCGGAAGTGACAAAAGAACTCTGCCAGCAGGCCTTGCAGAAAGAACACGCCGCCAAAGATCTAAGTGGTGTGGCGCTGGACAATCAGATACGCAAAAATCGGATTCGCTGGTTACGCAACTATTTGACCGAGGCTGGAACCAAACGGGCCAATGAATTGGGATGGCCGAATACCTATACCTTTACTAAGAGCCTGGCCGAGTCATTGATTTGCAAAAACGGAGATGGCCTGCCCATTGCCGTGGTGCGGCCGAGCATCGTGGAAACGTCGGTGAAGAAGCCGTTTCTGGGATGGAACGAGGGTATCAATACGTCGGCCTCGCTGTCGTATCTGCTGGGAACTTATTTCCGGCAACTGCCAACCAATGAGCGCAAGCGCTTGGATATCATTCCGGTGGACTCGGTGTGCTGCGGCATGACCCTAATTGCCGCGGCCATCGTGGAACGCCGAAATCGGCGGGTGTATCAGCTGGCGACTTCGGTTACGAATCCTTGCGATATGCGGCGATCGATCGAGCTTACTTCTTTGGCGCACCGCAAGTATTATCGGGCACAGGAAGGGTTGGAGTACTGGTTGCGTCTGCGGTTCGACGCGATTCCGGTGTCCAAGGAGCGTTATGACCGCATGTCGGCGCCGGCGCAGAAGGCAATCATTCAGTCAATCCAGCGGATCATGGCTCCTCTGCAACTGCGAAAGCCGCTGGCTCGGGCTGAGCGCAGCCTGGAAAAAGTGGAAAAGCTGATTGGGCTCTTCCAACCATTTATTCTTCATAACGAGCATGATTTCGTTGCCGACAACGTGGAAAAGTTGTCCTACGCTTTGGTGGCGGAGGAGAAAAACGAGTTCGGTTATGACACGCGCTCGATTGACTGGTGGGAGTATTGGATCTACGTGCATATTCCCGCGTTGCGAAAATGGACTTATCCTTTGATTGAGGGGCGTCCATTGGAGGCGCGTCCGGCGCGCAACTTCCAATTGACACCAGCCTTCCCCACGAACGGCGAAACTGTAAGGACAGGGACAAACGGAGCAACGTGGCGATATTCCTGACCGGGTCCACCGGATACATCGGCGCACACGTCGCCGCCAACCTGCTGCAAGAGCACAGCGCTTCACTCAACCTACTAGTGCGCGCGCGCGATCCGCATGAAGCCGAACTACGCTTGTGGCAGGCACTGCAACTACACCTCAATTTTCCGCAGTTTTACGAACATCTGCAGGCGCGGGTGCGGATTTTTTGCGGTGACATTACTGAACCGCGGTTCGGTTTGGCGGATGATGATTACGATCGATTGATCCACACCACGGATTCAGTGTTGCATTGTGCGGCGTCGTTGAACCGGAAGTCAGAAAAAAGCTGTCTGAGTGTGAATCTTCGGGGCACCCTGGAGGTTGTGCAGCTTGCCATGCGCTCGAATCATTACCACGGATTGCGGCGTTTCAGTCATGTCAGTACGGTGGCGGTGGCGGGGAAGCGCCATGATGAGATCCTCATGGAAGATGAGGCCATTGATTGGGATCGTTCCGATTACGATCCCTATGCGCGAACCAAGAAGTTTTGCGAGCACATGATCCGGCAGCTTCTGCCGGAAGTTCCACTCACGATTTTTCGTCCCAGCATCGTACTCGGTGACAGCCGGTACGCGGAAACCACGCAGTTCGAGATGGTGAAGGCATTTGTGTTTTTGGCGGGATTGCCGGTGCTTCCATTTCGTCCGTCCGACAAAATCGACATCGTGAATGTGGACTTTGTCGCCGACGCGATTGGTACGCTGCATCAGAAAGAAAATTCGCAATATGATACCTATCATCTTTCATCTGGCCGGGATTCGCAGACGTTCCGCGAAGTTACGAATGCCCTGGCCGCTGAGCAGAACAAGCGAGGGCCCGTGTTTATGCCGCTTCTGGAGCGGCCGTTTACGGCGGCGGTGAATGCGTCGGCGAATTGGAGAGGTTCACTGGCGCATGGCGCGTCGTTAATGAAAGTGTTTCTCCCCTATCTGGTCTGGAATACCGTATTCGACAATACCCGAGTCACTGCAGAATTGGGCCGCAAGCCGATACCGTTCTCGAGATACAGCTATCCTCTTTTGAAGTTCAGCCGCGAAACAAATTTCAATTATAGGTATCAGGATTGGCCGGTGAAGGCTGGGGGATCTGCCGCATGATGGACTTCGTCCTCGAGGCATGGGTCAGCAGCCTGATTGAAATCTCGAAAGTGGGGTGGATGCTGGGAAAGGGAGCGGCCTGGCAGCCGGGAGAAAAGCTGAAGTTGCTGTTTGCTGGCTACAATGGCACCCGCAACATGGGTTCTGACACGCGAGTCGAAGAAATGTTGCGGCAGATCCGGCACATTCTGGGGGCGGAGAATGTAGCTTGCACGGTGATGTCGCAGAACCTCAAGTTTTCTCAGGAATATTTTGAGGGCAGTAAACAGGTACACCTGCCGGATATTTTTCCTCCATTTCTTTTTGATGAAGTCCCCAAACATCATGGCGTCGTGGCCTGTGAAGGTTCGATGTTCAAGAGCAAATTCGCCAACGCGCTGACCACGATGATGATCGGCTCATTAGGGATTGCAGCGGCACAGAACAAGCTCTCTGTTGGATATGGCGCGGAGGCGGGGGCGATGGATCCGCTGGTCGGCAAAATGTGTGCCAGTTATTGCCGGAACTCGCTGGTCATTACCCGGAATGAAGAGTCGCGAACTGTGTTGCGGGAACTGGGAGTGCCGACCGAGTTGGGCACAGACACGGCTTGGACGTTCGAGCCGCATCCTGCCGAATACGGGAAGAAAGCCCTGCGCGAGGTGGGATGGGACGGCAGCAAGCCGGTGCTGGTGGTGTGTCCGATTAATCCGTTTGAATGGCCGGTGAAGGCGTCGGTCGCGAAGTTCGCGCTGCACGGGCTTACGGGGGCGTACAAAGACAGTCATTATCGGTCAGTGTATTTTCATAATTCAGGGCCGGCTGCGGAGCGTGCTTACCAGAAATATTTGACGGCTATCGCGAATGCGGTGGACGCATTTCGGAAACGGCGGAATGTCTTTGTAATTCTCGTGGCCACGGAGCGTCTGGATGCGCGTCCCGGGAAACGCATTTCGGAGAAGCTGGGAGGTGTGCCCGTGCTCACCTCGGATGATTACAACATTTATGAGTTGGTGAGTATTCTGCGCGCCTGTCACACGATGGTTTCCTCACGCTATCACGGAATCGTGACTTCGATGCCGGGGCTGGTGCCGTCGGCGGGGATCACCATGGACGAGCGTATCCGCAATTTGATGAAGGAGCGCGGTCACGAGAATCTTCTGATGAACGTTGACGATCCGGATCTAGAAGCGAAGTTGCTGGTCGCAATGGACACCTTGTGCAAGGAGCGAGAGACGATCGCTGCCGGAATCGGGTGTACGGTAGTGCGCAATCTTAAAGTGATGGCGAGAATGGGTGTGTACTTCGAAGAAGAAGTGCAGCGGCGATATCCGGATTTTCCGATGCGAAAAGGGGAACGGAGTTGGGAGGATTATTTGCCGCCCATGAGCGAACATCTCCACCAACTGGTCGAGACCTACGCCGCATAGCAGAGATGTGCCGACGATGAACTTTCTGCAAGAGATCTTCACCCAGCTTGAGGCAGCACCAGATACAACCTTCCTACAAGAACTCCGGGATGGCCGAATTGTTTCGGTCACCGGAAGCGAACTGATGGAACTGGTTCGCAAGGCTCAGTCATTTCTTGCGGCTCAACGTTTGAAAAAGGGAGACCGGTGTGCCTTGCTGGCTCACAGCAGCATTCGTTGGGTGGCAATGGATCTGGCCGTCATGGCGGAGGGATTGATTGTGGTTCCGCTGTACGGGCGCCAGGCTCCGGAAGAGCTCGTGGTCATGATGAAAGACTGTGCGCCAGCCCTAATCTGCTGTGGCGACACGGAACTTCGTGATGGTATTGTTGAAAACTGGGGTGAAGCTCCTCCTCAATTTGTTTTCGATCAGATTTTTGATCGACCTGGCAGCTCTGCCGCAACAGTGAAACTGGATGATTCTGATGCTGTCACAATTATCTACACCTCGGGGACGTCCGGTGAAGCCAAGGGAGTGGTGCTCAATGCGGGCAACATCTCACACATGTTGGGTTGCACCTCCGCTCGGCTCGATCTTCTGATGGAAAACAAGAACAAAGCCGGGCAGGATCGTGTGTTTCACTATCTTCCATTCTGTTTTGCGGGCTCCTGGATCATGTTGCTGACATGTTTGCTTCGTCGTAGCCTGCTGACTCTGAATACGGACTTAAGCAGGCTCGCCAAAGACATGCGCGCTGCGGCTCCGGATTATTTCCTGAATGTACCTGCGCTATTGGAGCGTATGCGCAAGGCAGTGGACGAGCAACTTGCGAACACCGGTGGGTTGGCGCTGACAATTTATAGTCATGCACAGAGGGCTTGGCTTCGCAAACAGGCAGGATATGGCGGCTCGATTTGGCTAAGTGTGGCGCGGGCCCTGATCTTTCCTACCATTCGCAAGAAGATGATCGGCTCGAATTTGAAAGCGCTGATTTGCGGCTCGGCTCCGCTGAATGTGGAGACGCAGCTTTATTTCATGATGCTCGGAATACCGGTGTTGCAGGTTTATGGCTTGACCGAGACAACTGCCATTTGCACGATGGATGACCCACGCCATATCGAACCTGGACGGGTTGGGCCGGCGATCAGCGGAATTGAAATGAAGCTGGGCGAGAGCGAGGAGATTATCGTTCGGGGTCCAAATATTTTTCCCGGTTACTGGAAGCGTCCAGAAGAGACCGCCAAGACTCTGCGAGACGGTTGGTTTCACACCGGCGACCAGGGAGAAGTTAACGAGGCAGGGAATTGGAGTATCGTGGGGCGCATCAAGAATTTGATTGTTTTGGGTTCGGGGCACAATATTGCGCCGGAACCGATTGAAGATGAACTGCTGCGACATCTGGCAGGGGCGCAGCAGGTTGTTCTTACCGGCAATGGACGGGGATACCTTTCGGCGATCGTGACTGGAGATGTGTCGCGCGAAGAAGTGCAGGGAGCGCTGGATGCGGCGAATTCACAATTGCCGCACTACAAGCAGGTGCGGGCGTTTCATATTCATCCGGAACCATTTTCGATCGACAACGGGTTATTGACGGCGAATGGGAAGCTTAAGCGAGATCTGATTGTGTCACGGCTGCAGGCGGAGATTGAAGAGATGTATGGGGTGAAGCAGGCTTCGTGAGTGTTGATCTAGTCGGGTTGCCGGCGGGACGCCGGCGCTACGGTCGAGCTTAACGGATCTCGGCGGTTGATATGAAAAAAGTTGAAGGGCAGGCTGTTTCCTGGGGATTGGCCGACGGCGTTGTGGAATT
>MNGW01000056.1:6648-14283 GCA_001918935.1 Acidobacteriales bacterium 13_1_40CM_3_55_5
CTAAAAAGCGAAGCGCATGCTCTTATTATCTATAGCTCCTTGAACTGCGGATTCTCGGCCGGGGCGGACTTGAAGGAATTGTTTCAGATTTCCCAGGAGATGAATCGTGCTGAGGCACTTAAGGGGGTCCGCGATTACCTGGAACGCATTCACCGGGTGATGAACGCGATTGATGCTTCGCCGCTGACGACCATTGCGGCTGTGCACGGAGTGACGTTTGGTGGCGGGTTTGAGCTCGCACTGGTTTGCGACCTTATTATTGCGGACAAAATGGCGCGTTTTTGTTTTCCGGAACTCCGTTTGGGATTGATTCCGGGATTCGGCGGGATTCCACGTTTAAAACGTGATCTGGGCAACGCGATTGTGCGGGATTTATTGCTCACGGGCCGAAGCTTCAATGCGACGAAGGCACAGCAGGTTGGTCTGGTTTGCCAGATGGTGGCTGAAGGAGAGTCGTTGAGAGTGGCGCGGGCAACAGCGGATCAATTAAAAAAGTTCGACCGGCGCACTTCGATGGCAGCCAAGGAGTTCATTAAGCCGATTCCATATGAAGAGTTGCGGCGGGAGATTGAAATCTTTTGTGAACTTTTCGCGCAACCCGCAGTCGAAGCTGGCCTAAGAAGATTTGCAGAGAGTACAGAGGCACAACCGTATTTGCCGTGACTTACATCATGCGAACTTCTAATCAAACACTTGAAGAAATACTGACTCTGGCAGCGGCGCACTTCAAAGTGGCGCGGGAAAAGCTTGCGCCGGATGACGATTTCTTTCGGACGCTAGGGATTAATAGTTTGCAAACGCTTGAGCTGCTCACGCGGCTGGAACATCATTTCCAAATCGAGTTGCCGGATTACGAATTGCAGGGAGTGTCGGATTTCAGGACACTGGCGGAACGGATACAAGCACGACTGTAGATTTCCAATTTCCGATTTCCAATTGAAGATCGACTGCTTACCGTCCGTTAACAAATCGGCAATCGAAAATCGGCAATCGAAACTCCCATTGAATGCTTAACCTTGACCAATACAGTTCCCTGGGTGCAGCGTTGCGAGATGCGGTGGACCGCTGGGGAGACGAAACCTGTCTAATCGAATCAGACCGCGACCGGGAGCGCACGCGGCTCACTTATTCCGACTTCAAGGAACTGGCGTTGCCCCTGGCACGGGCGCTGGAAGATGCCGAGTTACATGCGGGCGAGCGGGCCGCGATCATCATGAGCAATCAGTCGAAGTGGCTGATCTCGGCATACGCCATTTGTTATTGCGGCGCAGCGCTCGTACCTCTTGATTACAAATTGACGGCGGCCGAGCAGTTGCAGTTACTGGCGCACTGTAAAGCCAAGTTTGCCATCGTGGAGTATTACCTGTGGCGCGCGATGATGCAATCGCCGGACTTTAAGATTCTCCAAGCACTGGTGTTGGTTACCGAAGCGCCTTTGAGCGCTGATTTGGGGAGCGCGTTTCGCTGGGAAGATTTCCGACGCAAGGGAGATCCGGTATTTGTTCCGCGGAAGCGTGAGGATGTGGCTTGCATCGTTTACTCCTCGGGCACAGGTGGTAGGCCCAAAGGGTGTGTCCTAACGCATGAGAACTATTTGGAGCAGTGCAAGTCACTGACGACATGGTATCCGTTCTGGCCCGGCGTGCGATATCTCAGCATCTTGCCGACGAATCATGCCATAGATTTTATGGTGGGCTTTATTGGGCCGTTTGTGTGTGGCGCCTGCGTGGTGCACTTGCGGACATTGCGGCCGGAATTTGTGCGTGACGCTTTTGTGCGCTACAAAATCACACACGTAAGCCTGGTTCCGATGGTGCTCAAGAATCTGGAGCGAGGACTGCGGGCAAAGTTCGAAGCGCTGTCAGCGATTAAACGTTTTGTTCTGGATTATTTTATTGCGCTCAACAAGAGTTTCACGCGCGCACGACCGAATCCGAAACTCAGCCGCAGGCTGCTCCCACAAATACACAAGGCTTTCGGCGGAGAATTGGTGGCCATGTTCACCGGTGGAGCTTTTATGGAACCATCGACACTGGAGTTTTTCTATGAACTTGGCATTCCTGTGGCAAATGGGTACGGCTTGACTGAGGCGGGCACCGTGCTTACGGTCAACGATCTCAAACCGTTTCGAGCGGATACGGTGGGCAAACCACTGCCGGGAGTGGAATTGCGCATCCTTAATCCTGATTCGGAAGGCATTGGGGAAGTAGCGGCCCACAGCAAGACACTGATGTCACATTACCTCGACGATCCGGAATTGACGGCGGAAACAATTGTTGATGGATGGTTGCTCACAGGCGATCTCGGCCGGTTCGATGGCAAAGGCCATTTGCAACTATTCGGCCGCAAGAAGAACATGATTGTCACTGAAGGCGGAAAGAATATTTATCCAGAGGATATCGAGAATTACTTGTGGCCGGAAAAGACCCTAGGACGCGAAATGCTGATGATAGCGTTGCGACTTGAAGAGGGACAGGAGTTTGCCAGTGCACTCAAGGACGAGATCGTCTCCCGCAACCGGCGTTTGCCGGATTTCAAGCGCGTAGGGGGATATCTGGTCTGGGAAAAAGATTTCCCCCGAACCGCCTCCATGAAGATCAAACGCGCTGTGCTGGCCGAGGAGATAGGAAAAAGTCGTGAGCGCACCGCGGTGAGCGAGCTTTGAGTGGCACATTCTTCGCTGTAGTAAATCCCGCGGCGGGTGGAGGACGTTGCCGCAAACTGGTAGCGCCGGCGCTGGATCGGCTGCGGGCGGGTGGGATCGAGCTGGAAGCGGTTGAAACCGACGCCCCCGGTCAAGGCTCACGACTTACACGTGACGCTTACGCCAGAGGCTTCCGTAAGTTCATTGCGGTGGGTGGTGACGGGACCGCTTATGAAATCGTAAATGGACTTTTTCCGGGGGCAGACCGTGGCGTGCGGCCTACCTTGGGGTTTCTTCCATTGGGCACGGGTAACTCATTTCTGCGTGACTTCACCGACCGCGGAGTGGAATACGCAATAGAAGCGCTGTTGGCCGGCCGTTCTCGTGAATGCGACGTTTTGCGTCTCAGGCATACTGCGGGAATTGTTCATTACATCAACCTGTTGAGTATGGGCTTCTCGGCAAATGTCGCATCGCTGCGCGCGCGGCGATTTAAAGGTTGGGGAGAATTGGGATACCAGACATCCATCTTTATCAGCTTGGCGCGGATGCAACGCCGGCCATTTCCTTTACGAGTGGATGGGGAAGAACGAATTGATCGACGTCCATGCCTGTTTCTTACTTTTAACAACAGTAAATTTACTGGCGGGACCATGATGATCGCTCCCAAGGCTGAGGTCGGCGATGGGTTGATCGAATATGTCCGCTGGGGGCCGATTGGACGGCTGGGGCTGATTCGAAATCTTCCGACACTTTATGACGGGACACATATTCAACATCCGCTGGCTGAGAGACGACCGGCAAAACAAATCGAGTTTCATCTGGAAGGGCCCGTTGACACTATGGTGGATGGGGAGGTGCTCCGGTTGCAATGTCAGACGCTGGATGTCCTGCCTTCTGCTCTGAATGTCGTGGTATAAAACATTTCATGTCAGAGTTGCGCAGGAAGCGACGAGAGTCAAAGGCTGCGGGCGAGGGCGCCCGCACCACACGAATCGGACGCACTATTCTTATTGTTCTGATTCTGGTCGCGGGATTGCTGGGGATTTATTTGTGGAAGCGGCCGGGAGTAAGCAGGCTCGATGCATTTGCGAAGTGCCTGGCTGCACGGCAAGTCAAAATGTACGGGTTGTACTGGTGCACGCACTGTGAGGAGCAAAAGGAAATGTTTGGGTCAGCGTTTCAATACGTTCCTTACATTGAATGTGGGACCAAGGGCTCGCGCGCCGAGCAGCCAAACTGCGTGCAGGCTGGGGTAAAAAACTTCCCCACATGGCAATTCGTCACGGACCGCCATGAGGGCGTATTACGCCTGGAAACGCTGAGTGAAAAGACCGGATGCAGCCTGCCATGAGTTCCAGGGGCGGGCGAATTCTATGGGCAATCGCACTGCTGGCCATCGCCGGAGCGGCGGTGTCTTCGGTTTCGCTCTATCATCACTATGACACTTCGCCGTCCTCTTTCTGCGATTTCGGAGCGAATTTTAATTGCGACATAGTGAACCGCAGCATCTACTCCGTGGTGTTCGGCATCCCGGTCGCGTTAATCGGCATCTTTGGATACGGCGTTCTGCTGGTTCTTGCCACACTTTATCGAGCGAAAACCGAAGTTTCACGGATGCTTCTTGTTGCTTCACTGGCAGGATTGGGGTTTGCTCTCTACCTCACTTACGTGGAAGCGTTCGTGCTGGCGGTTTGGGGCATCTTGTGCCTGTCATCGCTGGCGTTGATTGCGGCAATTACAGTGCTGTCGTCGGTGCTGGTGGCGCAAAGGATGCACAAGATTTGAGGCAAGCTCCGGTACGCACACCTTCATGGCAGAAATAATTCAAGAACGGGCGATCATCGCTGAACAGCCGACTGGCACGTCGAACCCATCGGTAGTGGGAGACCTGCGTCTGCATGAATTTAAGAGCCACACTTTCGGAAATACGCGATTGCTGCGAGTCTGGCTGCCGCCAGGGTACGAAGATCCGGTCAACCTGCTTCGATATTATCCGGTCTTCTATTTAAATGACGGACAAAACCTGTTCGACCGTGCGACTGCTTACACGGGCGTGGAATGGCAAGCGGACGAAACAGCCAACCGGCTTATTCGTGAAAAAGTCATTCCGCCGATGATCCTGGTGGGGATAGACAACGCACAGAAAGACCGTCCCAAAGAGTATTTGTCGTACCGCTCATTGAATCCTCCACAGTTGCGGCCCCAGGGCAAGCGCTATCCCGACTTTCTGATCCATGAAGTGATGCCGTTCCTGTATGAGAGATATCGGATTGGGCGAGGTCCGGAAAATACGGGGTTGGGTGGATCGTCTCTGGGGGCGGTCATTGCTTTTTATACGGTCATGGATCGGCCGGGGATCTTCGGACGATTGTTGCTGGAGAGTCCGTCGTTGTTTATTTCCAACCGGCAGCTTTTGAAACAAAGTCTCGCGGTTCGGCAATGGCCAGAAAGGATTTTCCTGGCGATTGGGACCAGGGAGAGTGGACGCGAGGACCGCGACCAAGAAATTGTTGACGACGCGCGAGAACTGGAAGGCATCCTGCGGCGCGCGGGGTTGGGAGAAGACCGTCTGGCGGTGAAGATTGATGAGGGAGCGACTCACAGTGAAGGCGACTGGGCACGGCGGTTTCCGGAGGCGCTGAAGTTTTTATTCGAGGCGAAACACAATCAGGTGATGTAGGGGTTCGAGGACATTTTCCTGTCACGGTCAATTAAGAACAACAATCCGGTCATCGCAATCACTGACAGTTGTAGGTGTGTGATTCGAGCCAGGGGGCCGAGTAAGAACAAGGGATAGCAGAGATAAAGCAGAACAGACATCATTGCCGCAGACCTCTCAGCGCCACCCACCGCCCAATCTGCCATTAATAAAAAAGCTGGTGCCAAAATCAGCAAGTCATAGACCGTGAGATGAGGCGCTACCAGCACTGTGGCAAGCATCAGAGCTGAATAGCGCAGTCCCAATGTTGCCGTGCTGCGCCAGCAGCGAACTGCCAATGCAAGTATGGTTGCCGCTGTGAGTGCATATAAAGCAAAAGCCGGTGGCGTCCAAGGAATTAGCAGAGACCAGAAGGCGCGGAGCGAATGCATCTGATAAGGGCGCGGTTCAAGCAGGGCCATGACGTCGCCCACATGTCGAAGAGAGCGCACATATTCGCTCGTAACGGGAGTGCCGTAGAAGAGCCAGCCGACACTGAGTTGGGCCAAAGCCGCCAGAATCGCAGTGGCGATCACCTTCCACTCGCGGGCGAACAAAAAAATGATTGCGGGAGCCAGGCCTAGTTGTGGTTTGAAAATTAGAGATCCGATCGCTATACCAGCGAGGTAGGGCCGATCTTCGCTGAGTGCGAGAAATGCGAGCGTGAAGCAGAGGAGAGCAAGACCGGAGGTCTGGCCCCACAAAATCAGGTGAAAGAATCCGGGGAAGGCCAGGGCGGCGACCAGCACGGTCCAGGGTTCTCCTCGCAAATTCGAGCACTGCTTCCACACCAGATAACCACATGCTCCGTAGATAACAGCATTCAGCAAGAGCCAGACTGTTAGCGCCGTTGGGTAGGACATCCGGGCAAAAGGGGCGAAGAGTAACGAGACTTGAGGGCCGTAGAGCGGGACATATAGATTGCCGGCAGCTTCGGGCACGAGTTTTCGCAGGAGAGCAGCTTGGGCTTGTATGTTGTAAAGCAAGTCTCCGCGTTTTTGCAGGACGATATTTCCGAGCGTGTAGAAGTGTAGGAAGTCCGTCCCTTTGATGAGACCGTTGCGATCGCGCAAGCCCGGGGTGGACATGTCGATGGCATAGACCGTCCACAAGCAGATTGCCAGCAAAAGCGCGTGGGCGCGGATTCGCCTTGGGGTGAGCCATGATGCGGTCAATGTTTTGGCTCGCCGGAAAGATAAGGAGATAGCTTGGGCGGAGAGTCATCTCCATTGAGGAGCCATACTCTTCGAGCTGGGAAATAGCGCAACAATTCCTGATTTTTATCATCGCCAATATCGCGCGCCCAGACGACTTTGGAATGGTCAATGTCGGCGGCGTTGTAAACCCATTCCCAGTCCACATCGTGTCGGGGCCCGTAGTGCACGATCACCAGCTGCTCCCCGGGTAAGTGCTGCAATTCCCGCAGCACAGCCGCACGATCCAGGTTTCCTCTGGGCCACGCCGGCTCAATTTGTACATGTGCGGCTGCGGCGGAGACACGCAAAACCACCATCGCGATTGCAATCAGCGGAATGACCCGAATTACGGAGAGGCCGATCCCTTGGCCATGCCATCGCCAAAAGCGCATGTGGCGCATGCATTGGATGAGTACGATATAGATCAAGCCAGTAGCGGGCGCGACGTAATGCGGCATGGTCCATGTTTGTACTGCAAGTCCAGCAAAGAAGACGGCGCTGGCGATCAGTGTAAAACGCATCTTGCGGTCTCGCAGAATCCACGGAAACGCCAACAGCGGAATCGTGAGTATTGGGCCAAAATAAAACTTCCACGATGAAACCAGCTTGTCGAAAGTCCGGCTGAGAGCTCCGCGCCAGGTTCGGTTTTGCTCAAATTGGCGAAGTTCCCAACGATAGAAGTCACGCATAACCACGTCGTGATACTCGGGTTCGGGCCGCGGTGATTGCCAGAGGAAATAAGGCGCGGTGGCGTAGGTTCCACGGTTCACCTGGTAAGTCATGCGGAATGGGCTGCCTGTGACGCGGTAATAGTAATAACCCGTGGCCGCACCGCCGATGGCAAGGACAAGCAGAATTGGCAACACCACGCGGCTTAACAAAATTTTCGGTTCGGGATGATTTCGCCGGTTGATCCAGATGATCATCGCCACTGCTGCCGACAAGCTGAATATCAATCCTTCATACGGACGACTGTTGGCAAGGATTGTGAGTCCGAGCGCCATCAGTAAAGAATCGCGCACACGCAGGTACTGTTTCAGCCGCGGCAGTGATCCTAGGACCAGGGCGCCTCCGAGAGCGGCGAGTGAACCGGC
>MNGW01000021.1:0-3726 GCA_001918935.1 Acidobacteriales bacterium 13_1_40CM_3_55_5
ACAACGCTTTTTGATTTTCTCTCAAAAAATCGAGCGGGCGAGACCGTAGCCGTCCCAGCGGTTGAGGCCTATCGAAAAGTTGTGGCCGTGTTGCCACGCTTTCAAGTGGAAGCGGGGCGAGACTTGAATTACAAGGTCTGCTATCCGCGGGCCAGCTTTGATCGCCAATCAATCGCTTGGGACCTCAACTATTTCAAATACTACTTTCTTCGGCTCGCAGCGATTCCCTTCAATGAACAAGCTTTGGAAGATGACTTCAGCCGCCTGACGAAATTTCTGTTGAGTGCGGGCCGGGATTACTTCCTCTATCGTGATTTCCAGTCACGCAATGTGATGTTGCGCGACGGCCAGCCATTTTTTGTGGATTACCAAGGCGGCCGTAAAGGCGCGCTGCAATACGATATCGCTTCTCTTTTGTACGACGCCAAAGCTGATCTGCCGCCGGAGCTGCGACTGCAGCTGCTCGATCATTACCTGGACGAGCTTGCCGGCTTCGTCGATCTTGGGCGCGACGCATTCATGCAGCATTACTACGCCTATGTATATGTCCGGATCATGCAGGCGTTGGGGGCTTACGGCTTTCGCGGCTTTTATGAGCGCAAAATTCATTTTCTGCAAAGCGTGCCATATGCGCTGAAAAACTTGCGCTGGCTCCTTGATAACGTCCAATTCCCCATCGCACTGCCGACGCTGATGGACGCGTTCAAGAGCATGGTGGCCTCGGAGAAACTAAAAGGCCTGGTTTCTGAAGGAGAACATGTCACGGTCCAGATTTTCAGTTTTTCGTTTCACCGCGGTATGCCGAAAGACGAAAGCGGGCATGGAGGAGGGTTCGTTTTCGATGCGCGTAGCATCCCGAATCCCGGGCGCGAGGAGCGATTCAAGGCGTTAAACGGGAAGGATTCGCCGGTGATTGATTTTCTCAATCAGCAGGAGAGTGTGCATCAGTTTATGGCCAATGTCATTTCTCTGGTGGACGCCAGTGTGAACAATTACCAACGGCGCGGCTTCAAAAACTTGATGGTGTCATTCGGCTGCACCGGGGGCCAGCATCGCTCGGTATATCTGGCCGAGCAACTGGCTAAATATTTGCGCGACAGGAACGGAGTGGAAGTGGTGGTGCAGCATCGTGAGTTGGAGAAAATGGGGAAATGAAAGCCATGATTTTGGCCGCCGGCCTGGGGACTCGCTTGCGGCCGCTGACCGACGATCGCCCAAAGGCCCTGGTGGAATTAGCCGGCCGCACGCTCTTAGATATCACACTCTCGCGCTTGCGCAGTTTTGGGGTTCGCGAGGTCATTATTAATGTGCATCACCGCGCGGAGATGATTGTTGAGTATCTGAAGAAGAACGATAACTTTGGCATGGGGATCGAAGTTTCTCGCGAGGAGATCTTGCTTGATACTGGGGGTGGGCTGAAGAAGGCCGCCTATTTCTTTCTGAGGGATCCCGCTGAACAGCCCTTTATCGTTCATAACGTGGATGTGATCAGCACCATTGATCTGGGACGCATGGTGCAATTTCATACTGAAAGTCACGACCAGGAACATCGGCTTTGCGGGCGGCGAGCGGCTCGTGACAGCAAGCCTGAACTAGTTGGATCGCCAGAAAAGGTGCAAGAGCTGGCATTTTCCGGTATTCACGTTATTTCACCCCCTTTTCTTACCATGATGATTGAAGAAGGCGTGTTCTCCGTTATTGATTGCTATCTGCGTCTTGCGAGCCAGGCTGAAAAAATCGTCGGGTTTCGGGCGGATGAATATTATTGGCGGGATCTGGGTAAGCCGGCGAATGTGAAGCAGGCGGCTCGAGATTTAGAGCAGAAGGTTCTTCTGCAGTAGATCCAGCTAAAGTCGGCGTTCCGTGGACCCGATCGCCACCAAGCAAAGGGAAGCTGTTATTTCTTGCGCCGCTTCGCGGCTTCCCTGCCCGACTGACTTGCACCGCTTCGAGCCTCCCTACCCAACCGTCGGGAAGCTAGATGGCAGAAAGTTCGCTAAGGCGAGCTGTGTCCAGCGCACTGCATCACACCAAGAAAGGCCCTCCAGGGACCGACCGCAGCACGGTACTGATAGGCCATCACACGCGACAACTGATGCAGATGAGTAAGATCGTGGGCTGCCCAGGTCGCGAGCAGTTCCGAGAGAGTCACTACTCCGAGGGCGGGATGCCGTCCTCGCCTCGCCAGGTCTTCGGACTGAAGATTCAGCGCCCGCAGTGCGGCTAGGTTTTCTCGTCGATGTCGAGCGAACTCGTCTAATAGCTGTTCCAGCGACTTGCCACGACTTTCGAGAATATGCCCCAGGCGGTCGAATCGCTCAAACCGACGGGCTTCGCCATTTTCCAGGATGATCCGCGCGCGCGCCATCCAGTCAGTCCGCTCACCATGGATCAGATGACCAATGACATCGAATGCACTCCAAGTATCCGCGCCTTCATTTTGCTGGGTCCAAGTGTCCGGAAGTCCTCGGAGAAGCGCATTGAATACCGCAGGAGTGTGTTCGAGAAGCGCGATGGTTTCCGGCAAGTTGAATTGCGCAGTGTTTACCATGCTTGTGTAGATGTCAGGAGAAGAGCTTTGGATTTAACGTTAGAAGGGAGGGAATAACGAAGACTAGACGGGGATTGTTTCGCTAAAGTACGGCACAAAATTAAAAGGCTGCGACATTGGTTATGCTCTAGCTGCCAGCTCCTGCGAGGGAGCCGAGCAGCGTGGAGACGTGCACCATCGCAGCCCTCGATGCGATCACTGCTTTCGCAGTTCCAAACCCCAACTGCTCCTCGCAGAGCCGTCGGTTTTTTCGGGTTTGGTAGTCCGGCAAGTTGCCTTGCCGATCCCGATCACCCAGTTTACTTTGGGGGGCCACGATTTATTTTGGCCAACCCTTTCAACCGTCGACGGGGCACAAGTTAAACGGCGAAGCGAAAAATGTCAATGCCGCTTTTCGGTGCAATGTGAATTTATCTGGCGCTAATCTTGACTCTCGCAATTCATTGAAGTCAAGAGGCTTGCGAACAAGGAAAATAATTAATCCTGCTTTTCCACAGAAAGTTCCACAATTGTGCGAGTATGGAAATGAACCCAACAAACATCTTGACGTAAGAAAGCTTTCTGACGCATGGTGTGAGAAGCGCAGTCTGATGTTAACTCTGGTGGCGTATATCGATGGGGGCTCTCTGGGGAATCCGGGGCCGTCGGGTATTGGAGTGGTGATCGACGGGTCGGAGGAGGGCAGGATCAGAATCGCCAGAATGATTGGGCGACAGGACAACAATGTCGCCGAATATGTCGCGCTGCTGGAGGCGCTGCAATACGCGGTTGCCTCAAGAGCGCAGTCGCTGCATGTCTACTCCGATTCGGAAGTGGTAGTCAGGCAGATGACGGGAGTTTATGCCTGCCGCAGTCCGCGTCTCTACTCGCTCAATTGGATTTGCCGCAAGTTGGCTAGCTCTCTGAAGTTTTCCATCTCCCACGTTCCACGCGAAGATAATGCGGAGGCGAATAGTCTGGCCAACGCCGCGGTCCGCGAGCAGCTCGCCTGAAAGCCGCCAAGCAAAAGCAGGGTGTCATTTCTGCGCCGCTTCGCGGTTTCCCTATTTCGTTTTCGTGGGATATCAGTGGCGGGGATCGAACTTCACGTTCACACGAACGTTGGTTTCGGCATCGGCAGGGGTATATCTCCATTTTTTAACGGCTCTGACTGCACAGTCGGCCAGGATAGGATT
>MNGW01000021.1:3737-8876 GCA_001918935.1 Acidobacteriales bacterium 13_1_40CM_3_55_5
CCGCCGATGAAAGCACGCTTTAAATCCCCAGGATAGTCGGGACTCACCTGGCGGATCAGCTTTCGTTCTACTTTCTCAATTTTCTGAGCGTTTAGTGGAAGGTTAATCGATCCAGTCAGCAACGAGAGGCAGATTACGACGATAGTGCGCGCCAACGAAGGACGTCTATCACACCGCTTGCGACATACTTCTGTAATAAACACGAAGTCCTCACAACTTCGAAGCAGACAGCTCCACCGTCGAAATTAGTGTCTGTGAATGGAATAGGCAAGATTACCAACGTACTTCGAGAGCCGTTTGCGGCGCCAGAGATGTGGCGCGGGTGGCAACCCGTCGCAATCGGGCTTGGCCTTCAGTGACGTTCTTTTATCCCTCCGGCATTGCTACCGTAACAGGCCACAGAAAGAAACACGGAAAGGGCTGGGGCCGATCATACTCATGGCGAATCCATCGAAATCCTCGTTCAAGTTGAAAGTGCTTTATGGCGAGTCGGATGAAGATGTACTGGCTACGCAGGCGGTGTCTATTCAAAAAGCGGGGCACGAAGTGGCGTCAGCGCTGGGCCGCAAGGGAGTGGAAGACGCTCTGCGCCGGCAGTCATTCGACCTGGTGATTCTGGGATCCACCCTGAGCAGGAATGACCGACATCATCTGCCTTACATGGTGAAGAAGGCACATCCCGGTACGCGCGTGCTGGTGATGCATGCGGATGGGGGAAGACATCCCCAGGTCGACGCGAATATCGATACCGGCAGAAGCATTGACGACCTGTTGGAAAAGATTGCTGAGATGCTGGCCCAAGAGGCAGTCACAGGAAAGTAGTTTCGAGTTTCTGGTTTCCAGTGGGGCGGCCTCTTGGCTGCCCTTTTTCATTTGCCGCGCACAAACCGGGGGAATCAATTTGATTACGAATCTCAAGAATTAACGTGGAGTGTGGCAGCGACTCGAAGGCTATTTGAGGTGTCTATCGGTTGGGATGTGGCCCGGTGCAACGAGCAGAGTGGAACATATCCGGGATTGGGGTAAAACCTGCCCCACAACGGAAACCTGATTCATTTCGGTAGGGGCTTTGCCACTAGGCGGCCCTTCTCAGCTTCTTCCACGTAAGCCCACGGCACGTTGGGATCGTGAGTGAAGATAGTCAACCACTTTTGTGGAATTGCCTGGGCGTAGTAGCGCTTGCGACTGTCGATGGTCTGCAGCGGACAGAGATCGAAGGCCATCACCCAGGTGAGGTCGATATGCGCGGTGGTGGGAATCAAATCGGAGATATAGCAGGCGGTCTGGCCACCGCTTTCGATCATCACAGCCTGCATGTTCTCTGTGTGTCCAGGAAAGATCCGGACCGAGATGCCGGGAATAATCTCCTGGTCGCCTTTCATGGGCTGCATTTGGCCGCTGGCAATCAGCGGATCGTAGTTGTCGCTGATGTAGCTGACGGCATCGCGCTCGTGTTGCTGGCGAGCATGCTGCCACTCCCCTTCCTGCACGTAATATTGGGCGTTAGGGAAAGTTGCGACAACCTTGTCTCCCTTTCGCACCGTGTTCCATCCACAATGGTCGAAATGCAAATGGGTGTTGATGACGATGTCGATATCCTCGGGAGAAATACCTGCAGCAGTGAGATTAGTTAGCAGTTCGGAGGGCTGACCATAGTTCTTAACCAGGCGTTCGGGCAGTTTATTCCCGAGGCCGGTCTCGATCAGGACAGTCTTTTTGCTGGTGCGCACGACTACCGAATTCAATCCACTGGGCACCAGGTTCTTCTCGTCGGCTTTTACTTTCCGTTCCCACATGACCTTGGGGACCACGCCGAAGAAAACTCCGCCATCGAGATGATAAATACCATCGGAAATGGCGGTGAGTTCGAAGTCGCCGAGCGTTAGGCGGTGCATAGGAGTGTTCATGGTTGAGCCAGCCCCAATTCGTGCTCGAACTGGTTTTCAATCATGTGAAACAAGTGCACGCGCGAAGAAGAGCCTCCGATGCCGTGCGTCTTGTTGGGATAGATCATGAATTGAAACTGCTTGCCTGCCTTGACGAGGGCGTCGACCATCTGCACGCTGTTTTGAAAATGAACATTGTCATCACTGCTGCCATGAGCCAACAGCAACGACCCGTGCAGCCTGTCGGCTGCTTTCGGCATGGATGACTCCTCGTATCCTTTGGGATTTTCCTTGGGCAATCCCATGTAGCGTTCGGTGTAAATGGAATCGTAGTTGTGCCAGTCGCTGACCGGCGCTACGGAAACGCCACTTTTAAACACATCGGAGTGAGTGAGCGCGTACAGCGTCATGGAACCGCCATTACTCCAGCCCCAGGTGGCGATGCGGCTGCGGTCCAGTTGGGGATATTGAGAGAGCAGCTGAGCGAGAGCTGTAAGCTGGTCCTTGAGCTCGATGGCACCGAACTGGTGGCGGATTGCGGTTTGGAACTTGCGGTCCCGTCCAGGGGTACCGCGGTTGTCGACGGAGAAGATGGCGCAACCACGGCGAGCCAGGAGTTGATGAAAAAGTCCGGTAGTGCCAATCCATTCATTGCGCACCAACTGGCCTGCGGGGCCGCCATATACGTTGACGATCAGCGGGATCTTCGCATCTAGCGCAACATTTGCCGGTAGAAGCAATTCGCCGTGTAGAGTCGTGCCATCGTCAGCTTTGAAATCCAGGAACTTGGGCGCGATGAGGCCGAAATCGACGACGCTGCGCGAATCCCAAGCTGTTTTGCAGGAATTGCCGCGACTGCAAATGGACAGACGCGGCGGCGTGAGAACGGCAGAAAAACTGTCGACGTAATGTTTCCCATCGTCGGCAAAAGTGGGTTCGTGGCTACCTTCTTCCCGCGAGACCAATTGAAAATTGGATCCGTCGATTTTTACGGAACAGAGTTGCTGCTGGCGCGGATCGTCTTTGTTACAGGTGAAATAAAGAACCCCGATGCTCTCGTCCATTTCGGCGACATCAAGCACTTCAAAATCGCCTCGGGTAAGCTGGCGTTCAAGCTTAGCCTCGCCTGCTAAAGGATTCTGCTTGTCGAAGCTGTAAAGGTAGAGATGAGTATGTCCGTCGCGCCAGCTCGACCAGATGAAGCGGTCGCCTGATTTGAAAATGCGAAGGTCGTCGGTTACTTTCACCCAGCCATCTGGGCTGGTTTCGGTCAGTATCTTGCGGGACTGACCGGAATGAGGGTCGATGAAATACAGATCCATCTTATCTTGAGCGCGATTCAGGACTTCCGCCCAGAGCAGCCCGTCTCGCACCCAGCCGAAGCGTGGAACGTAGATGTCCTGTTCGTCCGTAAGAGAAATCCACTTCACTTTACCGCCGGAAGCGCTGATCACGCCCAGGCGCACGGCCGGGTTGGCATCGCCCGCTTTCGGATACTTTTCCATATCAACGGTAGGATGGGTGGGCAACCAATCCGTGATGGGATAAGTAGGCACCCTGGTTTCGTCCATCTGCAGGAACACAATGTTGGCGCCGTCCGGCGACCAGTAGTAATTGCTGCGCACACTCAATTCCTCGGCGTAGACCCAGTCCACTTCGCCGTTTAACAGGTTTTCATCTTTGTCCTTGGTAAGTTGTTTCTCATCTTTTCCGGAAACAGGACGTACATAAAGATTGTGCAGGCGAACATAAGCGACATGGCTGCCGTCGGGCGAGAACTTTGGGTCCAGGCCGGGTTCTGGGCTAGAAGTGAACTGGACGGCGGTGCCGCTCTCGGCGCTATAAATCCATAACTGACCCTGGGAATCAAATAGCAGATGTTTGGAGTCGGGAGCCCAGAGGTAAGAAGCCACATGGTAGCGGGTAATGCGTTCCTTTTCCCGCTCGTCCTGGATCTTGCTGATGGGCGGGGCCAGTGCGGCCAGTTTTACTTCGCTGACCAGCACTTTTTTCTCGCCGGTGGCAGCATCCACATACCACAGTTCACCATGCTCGCCGGAGTCATCGCGCTGGATGAAAGAGAATTTAGTGTTGTCCGGACTCCACTTGATTGTCTCGGGTCCTCGACCGGTGATGCCGCCTTCGGCGAAAATCGCTTCAATCGTGAGCGGTTCTTTTCCTGCGCGCTCGGGGTCCGGCGACTGGGCCATCGCCCAAGAGATAAGTACAGTAAAGACTACCGTCAGAGGAACGAACCGTTTCATGCGGAAACTCCAGGGTACGAGGCTAGCCATAAGCAGGGTTGAAAAGTGTACACCGTCAGGGCGGATGATGCAGAAGGCTTGTTCCCGGTGCCGGGCAAAAAGTCCACGTTCGCATGCTAAAATCACCATAGTGCCCTCTGAATAATGCTTCCAGACGTACAAAACCTAATAGATTTGCAACTAGCCGACCGGGAAGTCCTCCGCCTCAAAGAAGAAATCGCAGCTCTGCCCAAGCGGGTGGCCGCAATTGAAGAGAAGCTGGCGGGCACCAAAACGGTTCTGGAAAACGCCAAAATTGCGGTCAAGGCTGACGAAGCCAATCGCCGAAAGTACGAAACCGCTATCAAAGACGCGCAACAGAAAATTTCCAAGTATCGCGACCAATCGCTCGAAGTAAAAACCAACGAGCAGTATCGAGCGCTGATGCACGAGATCCAGTTTGCCGAGCAGGATATACGCGCTAATGAGGACAAGATTCTCGAGTTGATGGTGAACGCTGAAGCCCGGGAGAAGAGTGTTAAGGCCGCCGAACTCGAACTAAAAGCAGAGATGGCGGAAATCGAAAAAGAGAAGACCGAGGCTCGCGAACGCAATGCGGAAGACGAAAAGCAGCTCGCGGAGTGGAATGCAAAACGAGAAAAAGCGCGGGCTGGAGTTGATCCCGATTTGTTGCGCCATTACGATCGGGTATCAAAGTTCCGGGGCAGCGGACTTTCAGAGGTTCGCGATCAGCAATGTCTGACTTGCCGTGTGATGTTACGTCCCCAAACCTATAACGATGTGCGCAGCGGAAAGATGGTCATCTGCGAATCCTGCCAGCGGGTTCTCTACTACAATCCGGCAAACGAGATTGCGGTGGAGCGGCCGAGTCTGACCGCTAAACGGAGAGCGCGGCCGAAAATCCACATCGACAAAGCATGGTTCTATCGTCCCGATTTCGAGGGAATCGGCGAGGCGTTTCTTGCCTTTGTAAATACCCAGGGCAGTTC
>MNGW01000021.1:8935-13679 GCA_001918935.1 Acidobacteriales bacterium 13_1_40CM_3_55_5
CCTAAAGGGCGGACTGGAAGAGGAACAATTGGACGAATGGGCGGAAGAGTTGCCCATGGTAATTCTCGACGAGCTAAACGCCGATCTGAAGGTAGCCCGCGCAGAAAAGTCCCACGCAGCAACGGAAACCTCCCAGCATCCCGCAGCAAGCTAGCTCACACTCCCCAAAGAAACAGGAATCCATTCAGCGCGCGGGATGACATGCGCACGGGAGCGAGTGGGTTTAAGATTTCCTCATGCCGCGACAATCTGCGTCATCTGCAGAAACACATCGAACCGTGAAGCTTTCCTCCCGGGGATCCAGTCGCTTAAAGAACGGACACGTATGGGTCTATCGCTCGGACATGGTTTCCAGCGGCGCAGTTCCTCCCGGCGCTGTGGTGGACGTCGCCGACGAACGCGGAAAGTTCTTGGGGACTGCACTGTATAGCAGTTCCTCCCAGATCGCGATCCGCATGATTTCCCCGGGCAAAGTAGAAGACTTGCCCGGTTTGGTACGGAAGCGAATCCAGGCTGCAATCGCGTACCGCGAGCAGGTGCTCCGCGAAACCGATGCTTATCGCGTGGTATTCAGCGAGTCCGACTTTCTTCCCGGCTTGATCGTGGATCGCTATAACGACTTGCTCGCGTTCCAGGTGCTCACGCAGGCCATGGACTCGGAGCCGCTACGTCAAACCGTCCTCTCTGAACTCGGCGATCGGCTGAAGCCGGCTGCAATTGTGGAACGTGTCGATCCGCGGGTTCGCGAACTGGAACAGCTTCCAGCGCGCGCTTCGAGCCTGGCTCTTGGGGAAAAGAGCAACACCGTTTTTTCCATGAATGGAGTGCGATTTCATTTTGACGCCCTGCTGGGACAGAAAACCGGCGCCTTCCTCGATCAGCGTGAAAACTATGCCGCCGCCCAACGATATGCACGAGGGGAGGCGCTGGATGTTTTCTGCTATCAGGGGGGATTCTCGCTGCACCTGGCACAGCAATGCTCTAAGGTCAGCGGGGTGGATAGCTCGCGATCCGCTCTGGAAGTCGCGGAACGCAATGCAGCCTTGAACGGACACGAGGTGGAATGGATTGAAGCCAATGCTTTCGATTTATTGCGCGACTACGCTGACGCCGGCCGCCAGTACGACACGATTGTGCTCGACCCTCCGGCCTTCGCGCGGAGCAAGCGCAATCTCGAAACTGCCCTGCGCGGCTACAAGGAGCTCAACCTTCGCGCGCTGAAGATGCTGCGCCCGGGAGGAGTCCTAATCACCTGTTCGTGTTCCTACCATGTGAGCCAAGCGGACTTCGCCCAGATGCTGTCAGAGGCCGCCGGCGACCTTCGCAAGCCCCTCCGGGTGGTGGAACGAAGAGGTCAATCTCCGGATCATCCTGTGCTGCTGGGGGTGCCGGAAACTGCCTATCTAAAATGTTTTGTTGTTTCGTAAATTATTGAGCATTAGCGCCTTAGTCTGGTTGACAACAAGACACTCATATTTTATGATTCGTTTAAGCTTAATGAGCATCGAATGCCTTGAGCGAGATTTTTCAGGAGGAATTCAGCTATGACAGTACTAACCCGTTGGGATCCTTTCCGTGAGTTCACCACCTTACAAGAGCGCATGAACCGTTTAGTCCGCGACCAATATCGCGCCGAGGGTGGTTCGGAGGAATCCTTGACTACCACCAACTTTGCGCCGCCTGTGGACGTCTATGAAGACGAGCACAGCATTACTCTGAAGATTGAGGTTCCGGGAATTGACGAGAAGGACATTGATGTCCGCATCGAGAACAACACCCTGACCGTGCACGGCGAGCGTAAGTTCGAAAAGGAAGAGAAAGAAGAGAACTTCCGCCGGGTTGAGCGGCAGTATGGAAGCTTTACTCGGCAGTTCACGCTGCCCAATACGGTTGATCCCGAGCAGGTAAGCGCGACCTACGATAAGGGCGTGCTGAAGATCACCCTGGCGAAGAAGGCCGAAGCCAAACCTAAGCAGATCAAAGTGAATGTAGGCAGCGAGCGCACCCTGGAAGGCAAAGAATCCAAAGGCGCGGGCCGGGCAGCATAACGCTACTCATTGAAGGAATGCTGCAAAAGGGAGACGGGTTGACCCGTCTTCCTTTTTTCTTGGGGTTTGAGCAAATGCGAGACTCTGTGCTTCATCGAATCCGCTCACAACCCGTGGCATTTCGCTGGACTTAAGCAGAGAATGACTAATTGAAGGACAAAAACAATGGCAATACGCTGGGATAAATTTACGGTGAAGGCGCAGGAAGCGGTGCAACGCGGCAGCACTCTGGCTTCCGAGCACGGCAATCCGGAGCTCATGCCGGTGCACTTGCTGGCAGCGCTTCTCGAAGACCGGGAAGGCATCGTGCCTCCGGTTCTGGAGAAGATTGGTATCAGCGCGCAGACCGTATTACGCGACGCCTACCAGGAGATCGAGCGCCTCCCGAAAGTGTCGGGCGGAGACGCGATTCAGCCGACTCTTTCCCAGAGCGTCAACCAGGTTCTAGAGCGCGCCTTCAAGGAAGCAGACAACTTCAAAGATGAGTACGTCTCCACCGAGCACCTGCTGCTTGCTGTCACACAGGTGAAACGCAATCCCGCCCAGGAAATCCTGGCTCGCCACGGTGCGACTTACGATGCGATCCTAAAAGCCCTGACCGCGGTGCGTGGTTCACAGAAGGTGACTGACCAGAATCCTGAAGCCAAGTATCAGGCACTCGAGCGTTACGCTCGCGACCTCACCGAGCAGGCCCGCAAAGGCAAGCTCGATCCGGTGATTGGACGTGATGAAGAGATCCGCCGGGTTGTGCAGGTGCTCTCCCGCCGTACCAAGAATAATCCCGTGCTTATCGGAGAGCCGGGCGTTGGCAAGACCGCCATTGTGGAAGGTTTGGCGCAGCGCATCGTCTCCGGCGACGTACCGGAAGTTTTGAAGAACAAGCGCGTGGTGGCACTTGATCTCGGAGCCATGCTGGCAGGAGCGAAATACCGAGGTGAATTTGAAGACCGCCTGAAAGCGGTGTTGAAAGAGATTGAAGACTCTGCGGGACAAATTATTCTGTTTATCGACGAACTTCACACCCTGGTGGGAGCGGGAGCGGCCGAAGGGGCGATCGACGCTTCCAACATGTTGAAGCCGGCGCTGGCTCGTGGAGAGCTACGCGCTATTGGCGCTACCACGCTGAACGAATACCGCAAATATATTGAGAAGGATGCGGCGCTCGAACGCCGTTTCCAGATTGTTTTCGTGGGTGAGCCTAACGTTGAGGACACGATTGCCATCCTGCGCGGCTTGAAGGAACGCTATGAGGTTCATCACGGCGTCCGCATTAAAGATTCAGCAATTGTGGCGGCGGCCACCCTTTCACATCGCTATATCTCCGACCGTTTCCTGCCGGACAAGGCCATTGACCTGATTGACGAAGCGGCGGCTTCGCTGCGCATACAGATCGATTCCATGCCCACTGAAATCGACCAGCTCGAACGCCGGGCCACTCAATTGGAGATCGAACGTCAAGCCTTGAAGAAAGAAGACGATCCCAACTCCAGGGAGCGGCTGGCAGTGATTGACAGAGAGCTGGCCGAGATTCGGGAGCGCGCGAATATTCTGAAGGCCAACTGGAAGCGCGAAAAAGAACTGATCGCACGCGCTCGCGAGCTCAAAGAAAAAATTGAACAATTGAAACTTGAAGAACAGACCGAGGAGCGCCGGGGCAATCTGCAACGCGTGGCCGAAATCCGCTACGGCTTGTTGCGCCAGACCGAAGAAGAACTGAACAAGCTGACGGCGCAGATGGACGTCAAGGGCAAGTCCCGCATGCTCAAGGAAGAAGTGGACGAAGAAGACGTGGCCCGCATTGTTTCCAAGTGGACCGGCATTCCGGTCTCGAAAATACTGGAGAGCGAGGTCAAGAAGCTGGTCACCATGGAAGATCGTCTGCGCCAACGCGTGGTCGGCCAGGAGACCGCGTTGGAGCGGGTTTCTAATGCTATCCGCCGTTCGCGTGCCGGGCTTAGCGATCCCAAGCGTCCGATTGGCTCCTTCATCTTTCTGGGTCCGACGGGCGTGGGCAAGACCGAACTGGCACGAGCCCTGGCTGAGTTCCTTTTCGATGACGAGCACGCCCTGATTCGAATTGATATGTCCGAGTACATGGAGAAGCATGCCGTCTCGCGGCTGATCGGCGCGCCTCCGGGCTACGTCGGATACGAAGAGGGCGGCCAACTCACCGAGCAGGTGCGTCGGCGTCCCTATTCTGTGATTTTGTTTGACGAAATCGAGAAGGCGCACGCGGATGTGTTCAACATCCTGCTGCAAATCATGGACGACGGTCGCTTGACCGATGGCAAAGGCCGAACCGTGGACTTCCGCAACACCGTGATCATCATGACCTCAAACATCGGATCAGCTTACCTGCAAGCCGACACTATGCGCACTGCAGACGAATTTGCAGCAGCCAGTAAGTTGGTTGTGAATGCGCTGCACGGCCATTTCAAACCGGAATTCCTGAACCGTGTGGATGACGTCATCGTCTTCCGCCCGCTCGGCCGGGAACAACTCGTGAAGATCATTGAGCTGCGGTTGGAAGATGTGCGACGCCTGTTGGCGGAGCGCAAGATTTCACTCGAGCTTACCGAAGCGGCCAAGGACGTTCTGTTCACCGAGGGCTTCGACCCGAACTTTGGCGCGCGGCCGTTGAAGCGGGCGATCCAGAAGCTGGTGCAGGATCCGCTGGCTCTCAAGATCCTCGACGG
>MNGW01000085.1 GCA_001918935.1 Acidobacteriales bacterium 13_1_40CM_3_55_5
CTTTCCGGAATCTGCGGGAGTCCGTAGTCTGAGTTTGGATAGCAAGTTGTGAGCGCCATCGTTCCGAATGGCAGTTCTGATCTGTCCGGTTCCGGTAGCCGCGCCAGATTTTCACGCAGCTCGCGCCTGCTCCGCCACGCCGATTTCGAGCGGGTGTATAAGCAGGGCCAGCGTCATTTCGCGGCTCATATGACAGTTTTTTACCTGCGACGCGCGCAAGGAGACGCGGCCCGGGTTGGATTCACCGTGGGACGCGTGTTAGGCGGTGCAGTTGACCGCAATCGGATGAAACGTCGCTTGCGCGAGGCAGTGCGTCGCCATTTGCCGCCGGGAGTTCCGGTGGATGTTGTGATTAATCCGAAGAAGTCCTTGCTCACCGCCGATTTTGCCGATTTGCTGGATGAGGTCAGTCGCGCCTTCGCGGTGATTCAGAAGGCGACCGGGAACCGATGAACCAATTGTCCAAGACCATCGTGTTAAGCCTGCTGCGGGGATACAAGTGGGCGATCTCCCCAATGCTTTCGCCCGCCTGCCGCTACGTTCCCACCTGTTCCGAGTACGCGCTGGAAGCTGTGGATCGCTACGGCGTGCTACCTGGGAGCGTAATGGCTATGCGTCGAGTGCTCCGCTGCCATCCATTTGCGGGCAGCGGACACGACCCCGTGTTCAATCCAAAGACAGGCGCGACAGTCCGGAGCGGTGGTAGATAACTTGCCAGACTTTCCCAATCCTCAACACGAACCCGGAATGGAGCGCCGACTTCTGCTGGTCTTCGCGCTCACATTTCTCGTGATCATTGTCTTTCAACCGCTTCTAAAGAAATATCTGCCTCAAGCCCCGCCTCCGCCGGCAAAAAATGAAACGCAATCCTCGATCCCATCGGCGAATAGTGGCAGTCCGCCTCCGGCGGTGCAAGCTCGGACGACAACTCCAACTTCTGTCGCCACCAAGCAAGCCACTTCGGAGTCGGAAACAGTTATCGAAAATGACCTGTACCGGATCACGTTTACCAATCGCGGCGGCCAAGTCAAATCCTGGGTACTGAAGAAATATGATGACGATCAGGGAAGGCCTCTGGACCTGATCAATCGCAGCGCCTCCGAGAAATACGGCTACCCGCTCTCGCTGTGGACTTATGACGAGACTCAACGTAACAAGCTGAACTCCGCGCTCTACGTTGCCTCGCAGTCGGGAAGTTTGCAAGCTCCGGCGGATATCGTCTTCGAATATGCCGACCAGGATGTGGTCGTCCGCAAGAGATTCTCATTTGATCACACCTACGTAGTGCGGGTGGAAACCTCGGTCCAGGTGAAAGGAACTGAGATCCCCGCCTTTCCCATGTGGCCGGCGGGCTTCGGGGATGAGACCGGCGCCGCTTCCTACCACTCAAGCCGGATCGAGTATCAGTACAACAACAGCACCGAACGCCTGGACATTAAAAAGGTCAGCGGCGGCAACACGATAAGAGGCCCGTTCAACTGGGCGGGCGTGGTAGATCAATACTTCGCTGCGGTGTTTTTGCCCGACAATCCGCAGGACGCCGCGCTCGTGACACTCCGCAATCCGCTCGATGTTCCCAAAGATGCGCGCAATCCAAATCCGCAAGACACAACTAAAGTGGACGTGCTGGGCACCGCCGTAGGCAACATTATCGCTCCGACGGCTGAGCGGGCGTACGTAGGTCCGAAGTCGCTGAGTGTTCTCGAATCCGTGCCCGTGCCGACCATACAAGGTGCCCCGCAAGACCTGCGCGCCCTGGTCAATTTTGGATTCTTCGGAGTGATTGCCCGCCCGCTGTTTCTGTGGCTTAAGTGGACATACGATTACGTCCACAACTGGGGGTGGGCCATTGTTATTCAGACCCTGATCATCAATCTCGCTCTGCTACCGCTGCGCGTTTCTGGCATGAAGTCGGCCTTGAAGATGCAAAAAGTCCAGCCGCAAATGAATGCGATCAAAGACAAATATAAGAAGTACACCATGCGCGATCCCCGAAAACAGGAGATGAATCAGGAAATTGCCGCGCTCATGAAGAAAGAAGGTGTCAGCCCGGCGGGTGGTTGCTTGCCGATGATTATCCAGATGCCATTCTTATTCGCGTACTACAGCATGCTGGGTGCAGCCCTCGATCTTCGCCATGCCCACTGGTTGTGGATCCGTGACCTATCTTCCCCCGATCCTTACCACATACTTCCCATCGGAATTCTTATCACCATGTTTCTGACCCAAAGGATGACACCGCAGGCGGGGATGGATCCGTCGCAGCAGAGAATGATGAACATCATGATGCCGGTTATGCTCGGTGTTATCAGTTGGAACCTGGCTGCGGGATTGTGTCTTTACTGGGCGGAGGGCAACCTGATCGCGATCGCACAACAAACCATCATGAACCGCACAAGTTTGGGCCGCGAGATGCGCGAACTAGCCTTGAAGAGAGCACGAAAGAAGGAGAAGTAGAGGTCAACTTTCAGTTCTCTGTGCCCGAATGAAAGTTGAGGACTGATCCAATCATGTCGATCCCCGATAAAGTCGGCGCCGCCAATAGAATCAACGAATTATTGGGTGGCATCGTCACGCGAGGCGGTTTGCGATTGAAATATCGCATTACCGTCGACCCACCGCTGGCGGACAACCGCGACTGGGAAAAGCCCGAGATACTGGTTGAGTTTTCCGGGCCGGATTCCCCGTTGCTCCTTGAACGCGGGGCAGAGTTGCTGCGTTCGCTCGAACTGCTGACCATGGAGATGCTTCGCTTGCCCGGAGGCGAACATGAAAAGGTCAGCTTCGATTGTATGAACCACCGCAGTATGCGTCTTGAGGAACTGCGCCTGGCCGCCGACGTAGCCGCGGAACGAGTTCGCAAGACGGGCACACCGTATGAGTTCGCCCCGATGTCGTCGCGGGAGCGTCGTATCGTCCACCTGGCATTGCGCGACCACGCCGACTTACGCACGGAGAGCGAAGGCGAGGGTCTTCGCCGCTTTGTTGTGGTGTATCCCAAAGACTACAAGTCAACGAGCAAACCTGCGCGAAGAATTTTACCGTAGGGCGCGGTGATGCCTGAAGCGCCGGCACAGCAGACGCCCGTCTCCTCAGCAACCCATTAGAATCTCCACGTGAATCTCGACGACACCATCGTAGCCATCGCTACTCCTCCGGGCCGCGGCGGAATCGGCGTCGTCCGTCTTTCGGGACCAGAGGCTCGCGCAATTGCCCTTCCAATGTTGCGCCTGAAGCATGAACTCGAAGCTGGGCACGCAGTCTTCGGCGAACTGGTCGAGCCAGGCGGGGGCGCAGAACCTTGCCCCGTCGTAACTGAGCGAAGTTCAGCTGATCGCATCGACGAAGTTGTGGTCACCTACTTTGCCAAGCCGCATTCCTATACCACTGATGACATCATCGAAATCTCGAGCCACAGTTCGCCCATTGTGCTACGTCATGTTGTCGAACTAGCTCTTGCCCGCGGGGCACGCCTTGCGGAACCTGGAGAGTTCACCATGCGGGCTTTTCTCAATGGACGCATCGATCTCACACAAGCCGAAGCAGTCCGTGATCTCATCGATTCTCAAACTCTTTACCAGGCTAAAGTCGCGGCACAGCAACTCGAAGGTGAAGCCGGCATCGACTTCGCTGAAGATGACATCTCCGTGTTGCCAACCGAGCAAATCGTCCAACGTATCGCGACGATACGAGGCCCGCTTGAAGAGCTTGCAGCCACGTTCGCCTATGGAAAAATCGTCCACGAAGGTCTCACGCTCGCGATTGTCGGCCGTCCCAATGTCGGCAAATCGAGTCTGTTCAATCGACTGGTCGAGCGTGAACGCGCCATCGTGACGGCGACGCCGGGAACCACGCGTGATCTAATCAGCGAGACGGTTGCACTTGGTGGGATTCCGGTTCGACTGGTGGACACAGCGGGCATCAGGCGAGCTCTGGATGAGGCCGAAAGCATTGGAATCCGCAAATCTATGGAAGCCATTGCAGGCGCTGATCTCGTCCTGATTGTTCTCGATTCTTCACAACCTGTTACCGAGGAGGATACGGAACTGCTGGAGCAGGGAGCTAAGCGGCCGGCGATTGTGGTGGAGAACAAGGCGGATCTCTCCAGTTTCCCGACCAGTGTTCTCGGTTCTCAGTTGCCGCGGGTACGGACCTCGGCAATTACGGGCGAGGGAATCGGCGGGTTACGCAACGAGATCCTGCGCCACATCGGCGGAGAAACTGGCGTGCAGGCGGAAACTGGGTTCGTTACCAGCCTGCGGCATCAGTCATTGATCCGGGAAGCAATAACTGCGCTCGATGCCGCCCAGGCAGCAGTTCGCGGCAAGATTCCTCACGAGATGATCCTGCTCGACTTGTATAACGCCCTGCGCCAGCTTGATGAAATCACGGGCGCGACTGCTACAGATGACATCCTGAATCTGATCTTCAGCACCTTCTGTATTGGAAAATAGGCCTGGGATGGTACATTTTTCACAGGACAACAACTTGGCCCGGAGGGACCTTTGTCACTGGTAGTGAAACTGGAGGACGATCTAGGCGAGCGTAGTGACTGGATCATGCTTCACGGTGTGATTCCCGCGCGCGATGAAAAGAACTTTCCGTTTTTACGCTGTATCGATTTATATGGAAAAACTGTGTTCAATCATCTCCAGATGGAAAGCTTCCTTGAAGAATGGGGTCGGGTTCGCGATCGCGCCCACGACGAATCTCAGCAAGACGCGTGGCAGAAAGTCAAAAACATGGCTGTAGCTTGTCAGGTGGATCGCGACTTATATTTGAAATTTGTGGGCAATTAGAGCGCCGCGTTGCTCATTTCGACAGCACTCCCAGAGTTTGCCGGAACATGACTTCAAACGAGCTCCCCTTCCCATTCTTCTCGACCGAAGCCAAAGCCCGCTCCGCAGCCGCCCGCTGATAACCGAGATTCATTAAAGCCGACAAAACATCTTCTTCCACGGCACTCATGGCCGGCGTTACCGGAGATTCTGCGATCCCTTCGGTGGGCAGCTTGTCACGAAGCTCCAACACCATCCGTTCCGCGGTCTTCTTCCCAATTCCGGGGATGCGGGTGAGGCGCGCGACGTCATTGCCACGAATGGCGCTCACCATTTCATCCGCCGCCATCCCGCTGAGGATCGTAATGGCTAGCTTCGGGCCAATCCCGCTCACCGTGATCAGCTTCTCGAATAACCGTTTTTCCGCAGGGCGCAAAAATCCATAGAGCGCAATCAAATCTTCCCGCACATGAGTATGAATATGTAAGGTGACCTCGGCGCCGACCGCCGGCAAATCAGAGAACGTTGGAACGCTGATGGTAACGTCGTAACCCACACCACCAGTTTCGACTATCGCCTGATTCGGATGCTTCGCCAGCAATTTGCCCCGCAGATGAGCAATCATGTTCTGGTCATTCTAGCCGGAGATGCTCGCATATCGAAATCAGAACTAGAACCGAAACAAATAGGAGACTTTGACAAAAAATTGGCGGCTGTCATTGATGTAGCCAGTGCGCGTCCGCGTGATCGTTCCTGCGGCGGAATCGAGCATCAGATTTTGCAGGTCGCTATTGTAACCAACGTAGATCGCGGTTCCGGGATGCAAGAGGTAGGTGATAAGAAAGTCGCCGTTAAATTGCTTCGAAGTTTCTAACGAGGTCAGCGCTGGATTAGCCAAAGTTGCGGTGTATTGCAGGATCAGGCGCAGCGAAAGTTGACGGTTAAACTGCCAATTCCACTTGCTGCGCACAATATGATTGTTAAAAATTGCCGCACCACTATTACGGTCGCGCAATCGGTCAAACAAATAAGTGTTATCGATTTTCAGGGCCGAAATTGGCCTGAAAGACAAAAGAAGATTTACTACATCTGCCAATGCGAGCACAGGTGACTGGTCCGCGGGAGGCACAAAATCCACTCCCGTGCCCCGTTGGTAATAAGCCTGGACCGTAGCTTTAGGCAGATAGCTCGTGCCCGCCGCGATAAAGTAGTTGTGCTCATGATAATCCTGGTCCTGTGCGAGAGTGGGAAAATCTCTAGGACGCAGCCGCTCACGAAAATCAGTATAGGGAGAAAAATTGAAAAAAGTTTGGCCTCTTAGCCGGAACACGAGAGTAGGACTGTACAGCGCGTCAAGACGGGTTCCATCGTGTGACCAAACATGATCAGTCAACAGGCTCGGTCCCCAGGACAGGACTGAGCTGCTTTCAGGCCAGAAACGGTAATCCAGGCTATTGCCGATCTGGCGAATGTCCACACGGTTTACGAATCCGGCATTGGTGGTGAAACCCGGACTGATGTCGTTGTAGGTGGCGTCGTAGTTGAGGTGAGTCGCGCTGTAATTCGCTTCGGCCTTGTAGGCAGGTCCGGCTTCATAGCTCCCATCCTGATTCTTTGTAGAACTGGTAACGGCCTCAAAATTTCCTGTCCAGTTGGGATTGAACTTCAATCGGCTATCGATTCCGCCCACGCGATTAAATTCATCCGCCGCGGGGAACTCCCAATCGGTGTAGATCGCTCCAATACTGGATTGCCCAAAAATGTCGCGGTTCACGCGGGCTATAGCGAAGGTGGAACGTTCTCCGGCGAGGGGATCACTATCTGGAACTCGATTGCCGGGCCCACGGTCGTCGGTTGCCAGGATTCCCAGCGAGTACGGTCCCACTTTCCCGGTCAGCCGCGCACCGAATTGCGGATCGCCGATGCGGCGGGTAAAGAACAAGTCAATGGGAGTCTTGAAATAGTCAGAGTTTTCCAGAAAGAATGGTCGCCTTTCGGGGAAGAATACTTCGAAACGCTGATTGACCGTGATCTGGGGCTCGTCGGACTCTACCTGGCTGAAGTCGGGATTGGCGGTGACGTCCAGTACCAGGTTGTCGTGTAGAACGAACTTGGAATCGATCCCCCCGCGGAACTCGGCGTCGCGATGATCGAAGCGTGGGGCCGTCGGGTCACGCGTGTCCAATGCTCGGAAAGAACGCAGCACGCCGTACGGAATGAACTGCATATTCCGGCCGGGCGAAATATCTTCCAGGCCCCCGGCCGTAGCGCCCTGGGCCAACCGCCCTTCTACGCTGCGGGAAATCTCTGGCCAGAAATCATCTTCGTTCTCGCGCAGGATACCCCGGTAGAGAATAATCCCCCACGATTGTTCGCGTGCGGGAGAAAAGCGCAGGCTCTTAAAGGGAATTGCCATCCATACCACGTATCCGCGGCTGGTTAGCTTTCCGTTAGAGTGCCAAACAGTGTCAAATGAGGGATCGAAGTTGGCGGTGCTGCCAGTGTTATCTTCGTGCGGTACCTCAGTCCAAATCGCGTCCCATTGCACTCCCAAGGGAGTGGTCTGAAAAGCGTAAGCCCGTCGGCGATCGTGAAACGTATCCAGCATGATCTCGACCGTGTCGTCATCGAAGATATCTTCCCGCCGAGACATCCGCGCCCGCACCTTGGCTGGATCATCGAAACATACGAACACCACGTACAGGTTCTTCTCGTCGTAGCCTAGGTATGCCTCGGTTCGCTGCGACGCGAGATCGCCATTGTGCGGGTTTCTCTGTATGAAACCTGTAACTTTGACCATCTGGGACGCGTTTGCGGTCGCAGGCGCCATACTAAGAAAGTCTTCCAATGGAGGTGGATACGCCAGCCGCGGGATGAGTATCTGCGGATTCGGAGCGGCAAACCCGGGCCCGGCAAGGCTAAGAAGGCAGCACACTACTGCCCACAGGCGCAGAGGCCTTAGTTGATTAAATAAAGACGCGAACAATAATGCCCTCTCACACCGACTTACTGGGGTCGGAGGCAAGATACACTATTGGTCTAAACATCCCAAGTGACCTGTCAGTGACTCTTGTTATAGTGGAAAAAGGTTACTTAGCGAAGGAAGCTGGCGGAGTAATTGGAACAAGTAGAATGTCTTTTAGCCAGTATTTGTGCCAGGGCAAAGCTAAAACAATGAGCTCTGTTTCCGGTTGGGGGTAATTCCGAAATGCTCATAGGCTAACTGAGTGGCAACGCGTCCGCGAGGGGTACGGTTCAAAAAACCGATTTGAATCAAGAAAGGCTCGTAGATTTCCTCGATAGCCTCCGGCTCTTCAGCCAGGACCGCCGCCAGAGTGTTTACTCCCACTGGCCCTCCCTGATATTTCTCAATGAGGGTAAGCAGCAGTTTTCGATCCACTTCGTCGAAACCATGGCGGTCCACTTCCAGCATTTGCAGTGCCGCCTGCGCGGTCGGCAGATCAATAGTTCCTTTGCCTCGAACCTGGGCAAAGTCGCGCACCCTCCGCAGCAGCCGGTTGGCGATTCTCGGGGTTCCTCGAGAACGGCTGGCAATTTCCAGCGCTCCGGGACGATCGATTTCGACGCCGAGAATGTCTGCCGACCGTTCCACAATTACCCGCAACTCCTCACTACTGTAAAATTCCAATCGCAGCACGATGCCGAAGCGCGAGCGCAAGGGCGATGAAAGCAGCCCGGCGCGTGTGGTCGCGCCGATAAATGTGAACGGCTTCACGTCCATAGTGTGGGTGCGCGCCGCCGGTCCCTGGCCAATAATGATGTCCAGCTTGTAGTCCTCCAGCGCGGAGTACAAGATTTCCTCCAGCGCCGGCTGCAGGCGGTGCACCTCGTCAATGAACAGCACCTGCTTCTCGCGGACGTTGGTCAGAATCGCGG